>NZ_JALKFW010000216.1:0-63975 GCF_023243055.1 Frankia sp. AgPm24
CCCCCCCCTTTTTTTTTTTCCCCGCAGACTCCGCCACCCGCGATGAGCGCTAGGCTCGTGGGCTCGGAGATGTGTATAAGCGCCTGGGCGCCGGGGCGGGGCGACGCGCGCGACCCTGGTCGTCTCGGTGCCCGTCCCGACGCCCGACTGGCCTGCCGCGACCGGCCTGCTCGACGGCGGGTCGACGGGCGCCGCGGGTGGAACCGCGCCGAGACCACGCAGCCGCGCCACGAAGGCATCCGACATGGCGGGGTCGCGCAGTGTCACCAGCCGCGCCTTCAGCGCGCGCATCCGGATGACCTCGCGCTGGCAGGGATCGCAGCCGGCGAGGTGGGCGAGCGCTCGGTCCCGGGCGTCGTGGTCAAGCTCGTGATCGATGAGTGGCGAGACACGGTCGCCGAGGTGCTCGGTCACGCGCGGCGCTCCGCCGGAGCACCACCCTTGCCACCGGCGGGGACGGCGGCACGCCGCCGCCCGATCCGCGCGCGACCATCATCACGGTCGCGCCGCGCGGCCGCATCCGCGCCGTACCGGTCGGTTTCCAGCCCGACGCCCGAGCGGGCGTCGTCAGCCCGAGTGACCGTGAACGTGGCGGCGTCCTGCGAGGAAGTGTCTCCCTGCGCCGTGGCGAGCAGAACATCCTCGCCGGCCCGGGGGGCACGATCGGCGAGGGCCGCCCGCAGCATCGCCCGCCCGCGCGAGATCCGGCTGCGCACGGTGCCGAGCTTCACCCCGAGGGTCTGCGCGATCTCCTCGTAGGACAACTGCTCGATGTCGCAGAGCACGACGGCCGCCCGGAAGTCGGGTGGCAGCGCGGCGAGGGCCGCCTCGACATCCGCGTCGAGGTGCGCCTCGGCGTAGACGGCCTCGGGGCTCGCCTCACGACCGGCCAGACGCTCGGTGTCCTCCGGGAGGGCGTCGAAGCGGATCTTCTGCTGGCGACGCATCCGGTCCAGGAAGAGGTTCGTCGTGATGCGGTGCAGCCAGCCCTCGAAGGTGCCGGGGGTGTAGTCGGCCAGCGACCGGAACACGCGGACGAAGACGTCCTGCGTGAGGTCCTCCGCGTCGTGGGCGTTGCCGGTCAGGCGATAGGCCAGCCGGTAGACCCGGTTGCCATGCTCACGGACGACATCTTCCCAGGACGGGGGAACCCAGGCTTCTGCTGTGGCGGCGGTGGCGCCGGTGGCGTCACTGGCCGCCCCGGAGTCCTGCGCAGCCACGGCCGCCTCTCGGTCGGTTCGCGTCGAACGTACCCGACGGCCCGGCCATGGAGCGGCGAATCCCGCTGCGGACACCGTTGTATCTCCCCTCGGTGGTCGACCCACGATCCTCGACACGATGCGCGTCGATCAGATGAACGCGCATCTGTGCTCTCCCGTTCCCGTAGGCTGCGGATGTCATGCCCCAGACAGATATCGGCGCGCTGGGTTCGGCCGCCGCCTACGCCGAGGGCTTCCTGCTGGAAGACCCCATCCTTCGTGCTGCCCGCTCCCGTGCCGAGGAGGTCGGGATCGTTCCCGTCAGCCCGGGCGCCGGAGCGGTGCTGCGTTTCCTGGCCGCCGCGGCCGGTGCCCGCGCCGTCGTGGAGATCGGCACCGGTACCGGTGTGTCCGGCACCTGGCTGCTGCGCGGCATGCGTCCGGACGGAACACTGACCACGATCGACGTCGAGGCCGAGCATCTTCGGTTGGCCCGCCGCACCTACGCCGACGCCGGGATGGCACCGGGTCGCTCGCGACTGATCACCGGCCGCGCCCTCGATGTGCTGCCCCGGCTGACCGACGGCGCCTACGACCTCGTCTTCTGCGACGCCGACCGGCGCGAGGGCAGCGAGTACCTCACCCAGGCCCTGCGTCTGCTGCGCCCCGGTGGCATCGTGGTGTTCGCCGGGGTACTGGCTGACGGTCAGGCCGCCGACCCCGCCGTGCGCACCGTGGACGCCATAGCCGTGCGCGAGCTCGCCACTGCCGTACGCGACGACATCCGGCTCACCCAGATGATGCTGACCACCGGCGGTGGCCTGCTCATCGCGGTGGTCGCGAAGTCCTCCCCGCTGAGCTAACCGCCGCGCCGTCGGCGCCGCATCACAGGCCGGCCACCGGGCAATCCGCTGGCGCACGACGGCGACGCATCCGATCATCTAGGGAAGCGCCTGGCCCGGGGGGATGCCGGCACAAGCGCGTAGTGTGCCCGTCCAGCGGGACATTTCGACGCAATGGGGAGTGGATGGCACCGGCCGCGCGGGAAGACCGGCGCTACGAGGATTTCGGCGGGTACGCCGGCCATGGCGCCAACACCGCGGCCCACACCTATCCCCACCACCAGAGTGCCCCTCGCTCACGTGACGGCCGTCACTCCCAGACCGCTGCCGGGCCCTCCGATCACGACCGTTTCGATGATCGACACGTCCATGGCCGGCTGCCTGACAGCTACCCGGAGGAGTATCCCCCCGCCTACCCCGCCGAACCCCGTCCGCGCGGTGAGCCCGCTCGCAGTGGCGCGCCCCGCCCGTCCTGGGGCGGCGCCGACGGCGACGCGCGGCCCGGTCAGGAACCACGGCCCGGTCGTGATCAGCGGTCCGGTCCGGACCGCTGGGAAGGCTCCGCGGGTGCCCACCGGGACGACTACGACCGTCCGCACCATCCCGACCGTCCGGACCGGGTGCCCGCGAACGGAGCCGGCGCCACCCGTGGGCGTGCCCGTCCCGGCGGCGACTGGTCGCCGGCCGCGGACGCGGCGAGCTACCCCGGCACCCACCGCCCCACCGACCGCCGCCCGGCCGAGCGCCACCGCGGCTACGCCGACGACCACCGGTACGACGACACCGGCCGGTACGGCCAGTACCTCGAGGACGACCACCTCGACGACCGGTACCCCGACGCCTCGCGCCACGACGACGACTACTCGGACGATCACGACGCACCGACCGGCCCGCAGCCGTCGTGGCAGCCCGGCGGACCGGCCCATCCGAGCGGCGCCGCCCCCTACCGTCCTCGCACACCACTGACCGCGACCGGTGGCGCCCCCGCCACCGGCAGTCGCGGCGCCACCGGCAGCAGGGGCACCGGCAGTCGCGGCACCGCCGGCAGCAGAGGCGGCGTCGGTGGGCACGACACTCCTGGCGGGCATGGCGCACACGGCACCCCGGGTACGCGTGCGGGCGCGGCTGGCCCGGCGGCCGATGACCGGGAAAGCCTCCTGCCGTATGTCGTGATCGTGCTGGTCGTGGCGCTGGTCGCCGGCACTGCCGGGTACGTGTTGAACCGGCTGGTCGGACCGTCCCACCGCCAGCACTCCGGGGCTCCGGCCGATCCGGGTGTCCTCCCCGCGGACACCCCGACCACGGTCGTGAGCGCTCCCGCCGCGGGCGTGGGCAGCCCGGCCTCACCCACGGGCGGTGCGGCCGCCGGTGAGGCCGCCAGCGGGCTGACGGCCGAGCAGGTCGCGCTCAGGTTGCGGACGGCGGGGCTGCCGCTGCGCACCACCGCCATCTACACGGCCGCCACCGATCCCGATCACCTGCTGGGTACGACCGGCGGCTACACCAGCCGGGTGGCCTTCCGCGATCCGCGGGTCGGCTCGAACGAGGTCCAGGGCGCCCCCGCGGGCGCGATCGAGCGCGGCGGGGCGATCGAGGTCTTCTCGGACGCGGCCGCCGCCGAGCGACGCGCCCGAGCGCTGCTCACCGTCACCGCTGAGCATGATCTGGTGACCGAACATGTGTATCGGTGGGCGGACATCGTCCTGCGGGTGTCCCTGGCGCTGACCGACACACAGGCCAAGGGTTACGAGACGGCCCTGGCACGGCTGCCTGTCGGCTGATCAGGCTAACCGGGCGACCGACCGCCCGGTTACCCGGCCGGCGGCGCGGGAGAGGATGGCAGCATGGACATTCGCACGTTCTACCGGGCGGACCCCCGGCGGCAGTCCTCGGTGGAGGTCCCGTTCGGCGACGGCTGGACGGACCATGAGGACAGCCACAGCACCTACCGGCTGAGCTGGGTCGCGGACACCGGCGAGATCTACGCCGTGCGCGAGCCCCATCCCGGCGGCATCCTCGCGCGTTACCTCGACCAGCTCGACGTCGACCAGGCGGACGTCAGCGCCCTACGAGTGGAGATCCTCGCGGTCGCCGACCGGGACACGATCGAGGCCGGCCTGGCCGGCTGGCCGGCCGTGATGTCCGAGTACGACAGCCTGCGCTGGGTCCGCACCCAGCTCGCAGCCCTGCCCGCCGCGCCGCCGGCGGGCAGGAGCACCGGCTCAGCCGGCCGGCGCGGGCCTGACCAGGGGTGAGGTGAGCCAGGCGAGCAGGGTACGGACTCCCCAACCGGTGCCGCCGCGGCTGATCTCGCCGTCGTCGGCATCGGCGCGGGCGGCGCCGGCGATGTCCAGATGGGCCCAGGGGACGCCGCCGACGAACTCACGCAGGAAGAGCGCGGCGACGATCGATCCGGCGCCCACGTCGAGGGCCCGGCCCATGTTCGTCAGATCCGCCACCGTCGAGTCGAGCGCGGGCCGGTACTCGTCGGTCAGCGGCAGACGCCACACCTGCTCACCGACGGTCTCCGCGGCGGCGGACAGGGCGGCCGCGAGCGCGTCGTCGGAGCTGAACAGCCCGGCGGTGCGCCGACCGAGCGCCACGGAGATCGCGCCGGTGAGCGTCGCCAGATCGACCAGGACGTCCGCGCCGAGTTCACCGGCCGCGTAGGCGAGCCCGTCCGCGATCACCAGCCGGCCCTCGGCGTCGGTGTTGAGCACCTCGACGGTCGTCCCGCCCCAGCAGGAGATGACGTCACCGGGACGCATCGCCTGCGCGCCGATCATGTTCTCGGCCAGGCAGAGCAGACCGGTGACCCGGCCCTGGACGCCGAGCGCTGGCAGCGCGGTCATCGCGCCGAGGACCGCCGCGGCCCCGGCCATGTCGGTCTTCATCGGGATCATCGAGACGGCCGGTTTGAGTGAGAGCCCACCGGAGTCGAAGGTGATGCCCTTGCCGACGAGGACCCGATGCCCCGGTGTCACGCCGTCGGCGCCCGGCGAACCCCCGGCGGCCGCCCCGGCTGGACCGTCGTACTCGATGCGGACGAGATACGGCGGGCGCGGCGAGCCCCGCCCCACCGCGCTGAGGCCACCGAAGCCCTGCTCGGCGAGTTCCGCCGGCCCGAGCACGTGCGCGGTGAGACCCGCGGCGACGGCGATCCGCACGGCCCGCTCGGCCAGCCATTGGGGCGATTTCACCAGACTCGGCGTGTTCACCAGATCCCGGGCGATCCACACCGATGTCGCCACCGCCCGCGCGGCTCGCAGCGCCTCCTGGGCTTCGGGGTCGTCCGTGAGGCCGGCGCTGAGCACGACGACCTCACGCAGTCCCCCACCGCCGCCGGCCCCCGCGCCGCTCGTCTCCCCCGCGCCGTTCGGTGACCCGGAGCCCAGCGCCGCGCCCGCGTCCGTCTCGGCCGCGGGCGGGTCGTCCACAGTCGCGGGCGGGTCGGTGCGGGCGGCGGCCCGGTCGAGCAGGCCGGCGACGCGATAGGCGCCGAGCGCCACCCCTTCGGCGAGCGGGCGCAGCCCGTCGGAGGTCAGTTCGGAGCCCGCGACCAGGGCGAGGCGAGCCACGGAGCCCGACCGACGGGCCAGAGCGGCGCCCACCGCGCGCCAGTCAGCCGCACGACCCGCACCCACACCCACGACGAGCAGGCGCCGCGGCTGGGCGGTGCCCTCGGCCGACTCCCCGGGCGGGACGGTCAGCGGCACGATCAGGACCGACCCCGCGTCCGCGCGCAGCGACTCGGACTCGATCAGCGCGTCCAGCCGAATCCCGAGATCGCCCACGGCCTGTCCGATGGCATCATCGAAGCGCGGCCCGTCCGCCCCGGCGGCCAGGACGACGGCGACAGCGCCAACGACGCCATCACCGGCGTCATCGCCACCCGTGGCACCGGCGGCACCGACCGGCCCGGAGCGCAGCACGACAGTGGGAAGCGGCGCGGTGAACTCGCCGACCGGCGAGGCCGACGGCCCTGCCTCCGGCGCCGCCGGCTTCGACGTGACCGACGCCGACCCGATCATCCGACGTGCCCGGTCATCTGACGTGCCCTCTCATGCGGCGTGCCCGTCGTGCGGCGTGCCGTCATGCGATGTGCCCCGTCATGCGATGTGCCCCGTCATGGGACGGACCCTCCCTGACACCGGACTCCCCTCGCCACCGCGTGACGCGGCGTCGTGCGCTAGCTGATCACGGTCTTGAGCGCTTCCCCCAACGCACCTGCCTCATCGGCGGTGAGTTCCACAACGAGCCGACCGCCCCCCTCCAGTGGGACACGCATCACGATGCCGCGCCCCTCCTTGGTCACCTCGAGCGGACCGTCACCCGTCCGCGGCTTCATGGCCGCCATCGGTGCACCTCTTCCTGCCGTCGGACCTGCGTCTGACGTCGATTATCCCGTAGACCCGACCGCAAACCGAAACACGTCTCCCCGCGCAATCACAACGGTCACCGGTGTCGACCGCAGAAGGTGGGCATCCGGTGTCGAGTACCGAGCGACCAACCACGATCACAACACCCATATCAACACTCTGCTATCTCTCGACTCCAGAGGGAGACGGATCGTCCTGTGTCTCCTCCACGACACCAGCCGGACCGTGGGCGGTACGGGTGCCGCGGGTGCCAAGGGCGCCCAAGGGGGCGGCGGGGCTGGGAGAGGAACCCGTGTCGGGGGTACCCGTGATGCCGTCACCACCGAGGGCGTCGTCGGCGCTCGGAGCATCGACGATCGGAGTGTGGACGCCCGGAGTGTGGACGCCCGGAGTGTGGACGCCCGGAGTGTCGACCGGCGCGGCGGCCGACCGTGGCGCGTCCCGGGTCGCGCCGATCCGGGCGAACGACGCGAGGCGGACGAGCTCCTCGTCACGGCGGGCGATCTCGTCATCGCGCCAGGCCAGCTCCTCGGCCAGACGCAGCAGGACGGCATCCACCTCGGCCATGTGGTAGCCACGCAACGCCACCGCGAACCGGGTGTGCGCGACATCGGTGGCCGTGACGGCACCACCCGCGGGCAACCCGACCGAGGAACTGTCGGGCGCGGCGGGATCCATCCGGTCGAATCGCCCGACGGCCAGAGCGGCCACGGTGAACACGACCGCGATGACAATGACGATCTCGACGGCGAGCACCACACTGTCGATCGTGCCACGACGCCCGTCGGCCAGCCGCGTCCACCCCACCTGATCTGC
Organism: Frankia sp. AgPm24; assembly: GCF_023243055.1. Lineage (NCBI taxonomy): Bacteria > Bacillati > Actinomycetota > Actinomycetes > Frankiales > Frankiaceae > Frankia > Frankia sp. AgPm24. The sequence continues at coordinate 7,237 of NZ_JALKFW010000216.1, forward strand.
CCGATCTGGCAGGCTGGCCGGATGGATGGCGAAGTGGTTCGGGGCCAGCGGCCGTTGCGGCTGGGGCGGCGGGTGTTCGCACCGGCCGAGCTTGTCGTCATGGCGATCGTGAACCGAACGCCCGACTCCTTCTTCGATCGCGGGGCGACCTACGGCGAGGCCGAGGCACTCGCCGCCGTCGACCGGGCCGTCGCCGACGGCGCGGGGATCATCGATGTCGGCGGGGTGAAGGCCGCCCCCGGCGAGGAGGTGGACGCCGCCGAGGAGCTGCGTCGGATCGGCGGCTTCGTCGCGGCGATCCGGGCCCGGCACGCCGACGTGGTGATCAGCGTCGACACCTGGCGGGCCGAGGTCGGCCGCGTGGTCGCAGGCGAGGGCGCCGACCTGCTCAACGACGCGTGGGGTGGGGTCGACCCGGACCTCGCCGCGGTCGCCGCCACCCATGACATCGGCCTCGTGTGCACCCACGCCGGACATCTGCCGCCACGGACCCGCCCGCACCGGATGACCTATGACGACGTGGTCGCCGACATCGTCACGACCACGGTGGGACTCGCCGAACGTGCGGTGGCCCTGGGGGTCCGCCCCGATGCGATCCTCGTGGACCCCGGTCACGACTTCGGCAAGAACAGCCGCCATTCCCTCGAGGCGACCCGCCGCCTGCCCGAGATGACCGCCACCGGCTGGCCGGTCCTCGTCGCCATGTCGAACAAGGACTTCGTCGGCGAGACCCTCGACACCGGCGTCGACGGGCGACTCGAGGGCACCCTCGCCGCCACCGCGGTCAGCGCCTGGCTCGGCGCCCGGGTCTTTCGCGCCCACCAGGTCGCGGCGACGGTGCGCGCCCTGCGGATGGTCTCGGCGATCCGCGGCGACACCGACCTCGCCGTCGCCCGTCGCGGCGTCGTCTGACCAGTCGCCCGGCCGAACCAGCCGGTCATCCCGCCCGGCCGGTCGTGTCCGTTCTACCGGTCGTGTCCGTTCTACTCGCCTTCGACGATCTCGGCGGCGGTGGGCGACGGCGGAGCGACGGCCGTCGTACTCCCGCTCGCGCCGGCTTCCAGCAGGTCGAGCGCCTCGTCGACGTCGCCGGCCCAGTGCACCGTGTCACGCGCGGCCGGACGGACGAAGCCCCCGGCGACCAGCGAGTCGACGAGAACGCGCAGGGGCGCGAGGACACCCGTCGGGTCGAGCACGACGACCGGTTTGGCATGCAGGCCCAGCACCCGCGCCACCCAGATCTCCAGGAGTTCCTCCAGCGTGCCGAGGCCTCCGGGCAGCGCGAGGAAACCGTCGGCGCGGTCGTCCATCAGGCCCTTGCGTTCGCGCATCGTAGCGGTGACGATCAGCTCGTCGGAGTCGGTGTCGGTGACCTCCATCGCGTCCAGCACCGTCGGAATGATGCCGATCGTGCGCGCCCCGCCGGCCCGGGCGGCTCGCGCCACCGCCCCCATGCACGACACCGATCCCCCACCGGAGACCAGTGTGTGACCGCGCCGCGCGATCCGCGTTCCCACCTCGGCCGCGAGCTCCACATGGACCGGGTCGATCCGTGTCGACGACGCGCAGTACACACACACGTTCACGGCCGTCCATGCTCCTCTGGCTCCGCCGCCGGTTCCGTGGCTGGCTCCGCCGCTGGTGCGGTGGCTGGCTCCGTGGCTGGTGCGGTGGCGGCGCCGTGGCCCGCCCCGGAGGTGCCGGCCACGACGATCCGCACCGCCTCGTCCACATCGTCGGTCACCGCCATCATGTGCAGGTCCGCCTCCTTGATCAGCCCCGCGGCGAGCACCGTCGAACGCAGCCAGTCGAGCAGGCCCGACCAGTAGGCGGAGCCGAGCAGGACCACCGGGAACCTGGTGACCTTGCCGGTCTGGACGAGGGTGAGGGCCTCGAACAGCTCGTCGAGGGTGCCAAGCCCGCCCGGCAGGATGACGAACGCCTCCGAGTACTTGACGAACATCGTCTTACGGACGAAGAAGTAGCGGAAGCTGACGCCGAGGTCCACCCAGTCGTTGAGCCGCTGCTCGTAGGGCAGTTCGATGCCGAGCCCCACCGAGAGCCCACCGGCCTCCTGCGCGCCGCGGTTCACCGCCTCCATCACCCCCGGGCCACCGCCGGTGATGACGGCGAAGCCGGCTCGGGCGAGAGCCGACCCGAGCCGCTGGCCGACCTCGTAGACCGGATCGTCCGGGCGGATGCGCGCCGACCCGAAGACCGTCACCGCCCGCGGCAGCTCCGCCAGCAGCCCGAACCCCTCGACGAACTCGCTCTGGATGCGCAGCACCCGCCACGGATCGGCGTGTACGAATCCGGACGGGCTGCGGGTGTCGAGCAGCCGCTGGTCAGTGGTCGACCGTTCGACCTGACCCCGCCGCGCCACCACCGCCCCCCGGATCTGCTCCGGCGGCGGATACCGCCGCTCCCGCCCACCCGAAAACTCCGCGCCGGCGGTCGGACTCCCAGACCCTGTCACCCCGGCACCATAGGCCAACCAGAGGTGGGAACGCGGCGGCGGGTGGGCCGTCCGGGCCGGTGGTCAGTGGGCGCGGACGCGGACGAGCGTGAGGCCGTCGGCGAAGGGCAGCATCACCGTCTGGAGCCGGTGGTCCGCCGCCAGTCGGGCGTTGAACCGCCGCATGGCCGCCGGCTCCGCCCCCCGCGCTCGACCGCGGGCCGCCTTCCCGTGGAGCAGGACGTTGTCGACGACCAGCAGACCGTCCAGCCGCATTCGTGGCAGCAGCAGATCGAGATACTCCTGATAGGAGACCTTGTCCGCGTCGATGAAAGCGAAATCAAAGGTCGGCTCCGCCGGAAGTGCGGAAATCGTCTCGGCCGCGGGACCAAGCCGCAGCTCGATCCGGTGACCCACACCCGCGCGCGCCCAGTACTTCTCGGCGATCGAGGTCCACCGCTCACTGATGTCGAGACACAACAACTGGCCGCTGTCGGACAGGCCACGTGCGATGCACAGCGACGAGTATCCCGTGAAGGTGCCGACCTCGATCGCCCGCGTCGGACGCGCGCTGGCGACCAGCGTGGTCAGCAGGGTGCCCTGGGCATGCGGCACGAGCATGCCCGCCGCCGGGCCGAGGGCCTCGGTCTCTCGGGCCAGCTCGACGAGCACGGAATCCGGCGCCGAGGACGACTGGATCGAGTACTCCCGGACCCGCCGCGCGACGAACCTGGACTTGTTCCGCATCACCCGGATGGTGAGCGCCCTGATGTACAACCGCCGCAGCCAGGAATTCACATCAGTCACCGAAACCGCCTCCACCCGCTCAGGATTAATCCGGCGAGCGCCACGGTATGCGGCTGGCAACGGTGTTCGCCCACGCTCAACAGGCAGGAGAACGTCAGGAACCCGTAAAGATCATGGCGGGTTTCGAGGCGTCCGGGACGGGCGTACCCACGGCCTGTTCCCGCCCGGCCGCCAGTTCCACCACCGCCAGCAGCCCGCCGGAGGCGCTCCGTGCCAGGCGCACCCGTCCACCATCGGCCGCGACCAGGGTGGCCACGATGGTCAGGCCGAGCCCGGACCCACCCCGATCCGCGCGCCGGACCTCGGCGGACGCGGGATCTCGGGCCGCACCGGCGGTGCGGTAGCGGATGAGGGCGTGTTCCCGCTCTCTCTCCGACATGCCCGGCCCGTCATCGGCCACGGTGACGCGCACCGTGGCGGGCTGGACCGACCGGCCACCGACCACCACCGATCCACCTCGTGGGCTGGCGGCAAGCGCGTTGCAGACCAGGTTGTCGAGGATCTGCTCGAGATGGCCGGGGGCCGCCAACGCCAGCAGACCCGCGCCGACGTCCGGCGCCTGCGATGGGTGCAGCTCGCAGCTGAGTTCGACCCCGGCGTCGGCCGCCGCCGGCAGCCACGCGACCACGCGGTCCTCGATCACGGACGCGACGTCGACCAGGTCGAGCGCGGCCGGGGCATGCTCGGCCCGCGCGACGGCGAGCAGGCCATCCACCAGCCGGGCCAGCCGGGCCACCTCGGTGAGGACACCGTTCACCTCGCCGGCCACGGGTCCGTCCACGTCCTGCGCCAGCAGTTCCAGCCGCAGACGCATGGCGGCCAGCGGTGTGCGCAGCTGATGGGAGACGTCTCCCAGCAAGGTGCGCTGCCCGTGGACGAGCGACTCGATCCGCGCCGCCATCTCGTCGAAGGCCCCGGCGAGGGCCCGCACCTCACTCGGGCCTCGCACCGTCCGCGCCCGGGTCGCCAGCCGACCCTGGCCCAGCGCCTGCACCGCCTGCTCCACCCGGCGCAGGGGACGCGCCACCCAGCGGGTCAGGGCCAACGCGGCGACCAGCGCACCGAGCGCGACGACACCTCCACCGATGGCGATCATCGCCCAACGCGAACGGGTCTCGGCCCGCAGCGGTGCGTCCGACCGTCCGACGACCACGACGCCAAGCACCCCGGCGGCGCCGCGCACCGGCGCCGCGGCGACGAACCGGCCGCCGGAGACCGAGATGGGGTAGCGCAGCCGCTGCTCGTCCCGGACGACCTCGCGCAGCTCCAGCACCGACACCTCGGTCGGTCGCCCGCTTCCGGCGACCAGCCGCCCGGTCCGGTCGTAGAGCTCCACCGTGTCCGGCGCGCCGGTGCGGCCCCCGGTGGTGTCCCGCATCGGATGCGGAAGCAGGGCCGTGGACAACGACCCGGCGCCGGGATCGGACGCGGGTGTCCGCCGGAGCGCTCCCTCCACCTGGCCCGCGTACACGTCGGTGTCGGCCATGATGCGCAGGCAGAAGATCCGCCGGTCGTGGGCGGCGATCCGAAATCCCAGCGGGATGCACAGTCCGATCAGGGTCACCATGGTCAGTGCCAGGAACGCGGCGAAGATGCGCCGGCTCACCGGTGGCCGCCGGTGGGCGCGGTCGTGGGGTCGACCAGGCGGAACCCGACGCCGTACACGGTCTCGATGTACCGCCCGGGGCCGAGCTTGCGCCGCAACGCCCCGACATGGACGTCGAGGGCTCGCGAGGAACCGAACCACTCGCCCCACACCGCGGCCAGGATCTCCTCCCGACGCAGCGCCCGACCAGGATCGTGGGCGAGGCACGCCAGCAGGTCGAACTCCTTGGCCGTCAGCGCGACCGGATGTCCGTTCAGATGAACCTGCCGACTGCGCAGGTCCACCGCGATCGGGCCGTGGCGCAGGATCTCGTTCCCGCTGGCCGCGGCCGCCGTGGCCCGGACCGCCCGACGACGCACCGCCCGTATCCGCGCCAGCAGTTCGGCCAGCCCGAACGGCTTGACCAGATAGTCGTCGGCACCGAGGTCGAGGGCGCGGACACGGTCCGCCTCCTCGGCGCGGGCCGTGATGACGATGACCGGGCTGTCGGTCAGACCGCGCATGCGCCGGCAGACGTCGTTACCGTCCAGATCCGGCAGGCCGAGATCCAGCAACACGAGATCGGGCGGGTCCGTCGACGCCGCCTGTTCGAGGGCGGACGCGCCATCAGCCACGAGGATCGCGGTGTAACCGGCACGACGCAGACTTCTCGTCAGCAGACGCCCCAGGGACACGTCGTCCTCGACCACCAGAACGCGCGCCGCCGCCGACCGCACCATGGGGCAACGTTATGTGTTCGACCCCAGCCGACCCGGGACATCCCGAATTTCTGGCAGCAATTCTGGCAGCAATATCGATCGGCAAACATCTTTGCCCTCGTATGTCCCTTTTCGCCTCTTTCACTTTTCCCACCAAAATCCCATCGACACCTCAAGGGGGGTCGAACTCCGCTACTCTTGCGAAGCAACAGGCATGCCACTGCGCGGTCCGCGGTCCCGGCACATTGATTCCAGGGTCACTGGTACGACATCAGGCCACCAACCAGGTCCGGGGGGACACGGGGAGATGGGCGCACGATCCGGAAAAGACTATCTTGACGGGCTTACTGACGATCGTGAGGTGTGGCTCGGTGGGGAGCGCATCAAAGACGTCGCGAACGACCCGCGAACCGCTGGTGCGGCCACCACACTGGCCCGCCTTTACGACCTTCAGTTCGATCATCCGGAAAAGCTCCTGCGCCTGGATCCGGTTTCCGGCGAGCAGGTTCCCGTCACCCATCTCATTCCGCGGTCGGCCGCCGATCTGGAAACCCGGCACGATGCGCTGGCCTGCATAGCCGAACGCACGCTCGGTCTCATGGGGCGCAGCCCCGACTATGTCAACGTCACCCTCGCCGGTTTCGCCGGCCGGCCGGACGTCTGGGGTCGGGACGGCAACGAGGAGGGCACCGCCAACCTCGTTGCCTACCAGCGCGAGGCCATGCTGAACGACTGGGCGCTCACCCACGCCATCGTCAATCCCACCGTGGACCGATCCCAGCCGGAGACCGCCGCCGGTGGCGGGGACATCGTCGTCCACAAGGTGGCCGACACCTCCAGGGGCATCCTCGTGCGCGGCGCGCGGGCGCTGGCGACCCTCGCCCCGTTCGCGGACGAGATGTTCGTCTACCCCGGCTACCCGCTGGCCGAGGGCGACGAGAAATACGCGGTCATCTTCGCCATACCAATGTCGACACCGGGGCTGCGACTGCTGTGCCGCGACAGCTACTCCTCGCCGTGCCCGGCGGACCAGCCGCTGTCCAGCCGGTTCGACGAGCAGGACGCCGTCGTCATCTTCGACGACGTCGAGGTACCCCGCGAACGCGTTTTCCTGGACGGCAACGTCGACCTGTACAACCGCGTCATGCAGCGGTCGGGGTGGACCCCGAACATCATGCAGCAGACGACGATACGGGCGGTCACCAAACTTCAGTTCGCCTGGGAACTCGCGACCCGGATGGCGGCGGCCGTCAACAACTCGTCCCCGGCGACCACCGAGATGCTCGGCGAGATCTGGACCTATCTGGAACTCACCCGGTCGGCACTGCTGGCCGCCGAGGCCGGCGCCCACGAATGGGGCTCGGGCACCTGGCTTCCAGCCGAACCGCCGTTCGCCGCCCTGCGCCCGACCCTGCCCAGGTGGTTCCCCCGCGTCAACGAGATCATCAAAGTCCTGGGCAGCCACAGCCTGTTGGCGACACCGGCCTGGTCCGAACTCGACAACGCCGAACTGCGCCCCCTGATCGACCTTTACTACCAGGGCGCCAACGGCCTGCCGGCGAAGGACCGGATCGCGCTGTTCCGACTCGCCTGGGATTTCGTCGGCAGCAGCTTCGGCGGTCGCGCGGAACTGTACGAGCGGTTCTACCTCGGCTCCTCGGGCCGTTTCCTCACCCTCGCCCAGAAGATGGCCGCACGTTCCTCGACCTTCCCGCTGCTGGGTTCCGTTCTTGAGGCAACCGAACGTTAGATCCCAACCGCACATCCGCGGCGGCGCCGGCCAGGCCGGATCAGCCCGGGTCAGGCTGTCGGCTTCGACGAGTAGACCCGCACGTAGTCGACCGTCATGGTCTGCGGGAAGGCCCCCGCGTCAGGTGAGCCGCCGTAGCTGCCGACCGCCGCGTTCAGAATCATGTAGAAGGGCTGATCCCACAGCCAGACCGGAACATCACCTCGCGACAACGTGCGAATCAGCTTGTCGTCGAAGTAGAACCGCAGGCCGGTCGCCGTCCAGTCCAGACCATAGGTGTGGAAGGTGTCGCTGACCGCTCCGGCGTAGTCGAGACTTCGCCCGGTACCGCTCCAGCCGGCTTCCCAGTGCGCACCCTCGGCATCGACCCCATGGACGTTCGTGTGAATCGTGCCGGGCTTACTAGAGATGATCTCGACTATATCGGTCTCGCCGGACCGGGGCCACTCGGTGACTCCGTTGGGGCCGAGCATCCAGATGGCCGGAAACATTCCAGCGCCGGTGGGCAGCTTCGCCCGGACCTCGAAGTACCCGTACTTCCAGGTCTGTTTCCCACGTGTCTCGACCCGCCCGGACGAGTACGACCGCCCCTTGCAGGAAGGCTCGCGGTTCGCGGACAGCAGCAGATGCCCCGAGCCGTCCAGCCGGATGTTGTTCGGGCTCGCCGTGTAGCACTGGACCTCGTTCGCTCCCCATCGATCGCCGACCGTGGGTGACCACACGGCCGAATCGGGAGCGGCCCCCGCCAGTCCATCGAACTCGTCGGCGAACCGCGGGTTCGCGCCACCCCCGGGGACGGGTTCGACGGGCCGCGTCGGAACCGGCACCGGCCTGGTGGGAGTGGCCGAGGGGCGTGTCGTCGGCCCCACCACCGTGGGCGGACCCACCGGCGTCGGTGGCGCTGGCGTCGCCGGGGTTGGCAACGGCGAGGGTGGCGTCGGCCGCCCGCCCGAGCCCACGCTGGGTATCGGCCGTGGCGCTGTCGGAGCCGGGGAGACCGGCGGTGAGCCGGTACCACCGCCTGGCTTCACCGGTACCGGTCCCCCTGACCTCGAGGGCCCCGGCGGGATCGGCTGTGCCGGCGACGGCGTCGGCGTCACCCCGCTCGCCGGCGGCCGTACCCCCGGCCGACACCACGCTCCGAGTGCGGCAGGGCACTTTCGGTAGACGAAATATCGGCCGTGCAGGCGCCCGTACCGGTAGGGTCGCCCGTCCGGAGCCAGGAACAACAGCTTGATCCGCCCGAGCTGCAGCTGCGCCGGTGCGGCGAACAGCGGCTCTGGCCTGGTGGTATCCGCCACCGTCGACGTCGAACCGGATGGTCCGCCTGACGCGGACGCCGGTGCCGCCCCACCGGTCTCCACCTCGGCGGTGGCGGTGGCGGGAAGCGAGCCGAGTTGGTGCGGTACCCAGCAGACGCCGTCGTCGTCGGTCACGCAGGAGAACGCGTCCGAGGCGACCAGGCGATCGGGCCGGTCAGCATCGGGTCGAAACAGCACAAAAAATCCGGCGCCGAGAAGGGCCAGAACGGTGGTGAACGCTAGGAGCGGGCTTCGAAGTGAGCGGCGCCTGACGCGCCGATGCCTGACCATGGGGACCCCCGTACAAGGACGGATTCACTGATCGTCGACCGGTCCCCCCCGGTTCTGAGAGTAACAGCGGGAACTCCCGACATGACGATCCATCGCGCCGCGTTTATCATCCATAGTTCAATGCTGGATACCTGAATGTAATTTTTTCCTGGTCGCTTCCACGCGGATGCCCCGTCCGGATGGCCCGGGTGAGCGGAAACCCGGACCACGCCAGCCGACGAGGTCACCTGACTGCTGCCAGGCAAGCCGGCCCGACCTTCGGAAACCGCAGGCCACCTCGATTCAGGCCACCTGCTTCCAGAAATCACAGTGGTGGTCCGCGGCGAAACTCGTGGTCGTGCGGACACCCGCTGGGTCCAGCGACTGGAAGCGCCCCGAACCGCTGACATAGGTGGGCCAGGACGCCGCGCCCGCGGTGTTCGGATCGCCATCCGCGGCGAACGCCGCCCAATATCTGATCATCACCTTGGACAGGGCGGCATGCTCGCCGGTGAGCGCGGAATCCGCCCGAGGAAGGACGTACTGGATCTCCGCACCGTGATATGCCCCCAGGGGGAAGGGCGCGGTGGCGCTCAGGCGCCCCGGCGCGTCCGTGTCGACGAACTCGTACGCGTAGGTGGGGACGGCCCGAGCCAGCAGGTCGGCCGCGCTCAGACCACGGCAGCTGAACCGGCTGTCGCCGATCGCCCGGGCCAACGCGAGCCCCGGGGAGACTCCGGGCCCAGCGGCGTACGCCGTGGCCACGGTGGTGGCCGCCGCGCCGAACTGCGTGGTCAGCGCCGCCTGGTAGCCGGCTTCGGAGAGCGGCTTACTGGTGGAGTCATAGCTTGGGACCACGAAGACGCCACCCTCGTCCCGATTGGTGCCGACCAGGACGGGCACCCGCCTGGTCAGCCGGGCGAGACCGGCGAGGATCGGCGTCGGCAGCGTGGTGCCACCCACGGCCGGTTCCCAGGAGAGTCGGGAACGACGGGTGTTCGCGGCCGCGACCAGCTGGTCCGCCGGTGTCCCCCGCAGGCACTCCAGCTGGGTCGCGGGCCGCGCGCATCCCACGGCGGCGGCCAACGTGGCGCCCTGCGCGTCCGACTCGGCGCGGGTGCGCAGCCGCTGGGCGCAGCCGCTCTGCGCGACCGCACGCTGGAACAGCCCCTCGGCGCTGGGTGACACGAGATTGGCGCACACACTCGCGCCGCCGGCCGACTGCCCGCTCAGGGTCACCCGCGCAGGATCACCGCCGAACCCGGCGATGTTGGCGCGCACCCAGCCCAGGGCGGCCTGCTGGTCGAGCAGCCCGAAGTCGCCCGGGCCGGGCCCCGCGGTGGACTCGGTCATCGTCGACAGGGACAGGAAACCGAGCGCGCCCAGTCGGTAGTTCGGCGCGACGACGATGAGCCGGCCCTGTTCGGCCAGCCGCGCACCGTCCACGTCCGTCCCCTGGCCGGTCAGAAAGCCGCCCCCGTACAGCCAGACCAGAACCGGCAGGTGGGAGGCGTCCGCCCGCGCGCCGGGTGGGACGTAGATGTTCAGCACCAGGCAGTCCTCGCTGGTGTTGGCGAGGTCCGGCTGCGGGCAGGCATGGCCGGCCCTGGTCGCCGCCAGCACACCCGCCCGCGACGGTGCCGGTCGCGGTGGCTGCCAGCGCAACCGACCCACCGGCGATGCCGCGTAGGGAACCCCGAGAAAGGACGTGCCACCGCCCGCTGCCCGCTGCCCGGTCACCGGGCCCTGCGCGGTGGCCACCGTCTCCCGCCCGGACGGGGCGTGGCCCGAACCCGACGAGCCCCGCCCACCGCCGCCCGAACAGCCGACGGCGGTTACCGCGACGCAAAAACCCAGCCCGACGGTGATCCACCTCCTCAAGACGGACATATACCCCCCAAATGCGATATGCGTGGCGAGTGGTGTGCGGCAGCGACATTACAGCCGCAACCGGCGAGTGCGCGGCCACAACCATGGAATATTCATCTTGACCTCGGGGAAGAGACTGGTAACCCTGCTTATGTCGCAAGCTCCACGAACAGCGCGCCGACCGCGGAGCGGGCCGGCGGCGAACACCGGGCGTCCCGCCGTCACGAAGCCGATAATCCTCGGGTCCGCCGCCCCTCCGATTCAGTCCGCCGGAGCATTCGCCGCACCGTGTCCTACCTCACACCCGCAGGTCAGCGCTCGGTTCCGGGTAACGCGTCGCCACCTCGGTTGCTCCTTCGGGACGCATCCATCACCCGCCAGGGATGGCACCCCAGTACCCGGGCCGTGCCCGCCACGTCATTGTCCGCAGCGCCCCCACCTCGGTTGACGCGATACAGCGACTTTCGGATCCCGGGCGTCGGAGCAGAGCATCGACCGGTGCGATCCGATGCCGGCGGTGCGCTGCCGGGTGGGATCACGCGGGTGGCGACAGAGACACCATGCTCTGACCGCGTTCTGGCCGGGAAGTGAGATCCGCTGGATGGGTCCACCCGGCTGCGATAGCATCCTGGCGGGGCCGTCAAAGACGGTTAGAGGGGGCTCGAATGAAAGTACGCCGCCTGTGCTATCAGGTCTGGCTGGAGCTGGGCATACTCGCCCAGGGATTCATCGTCAACGTTCTCGGTGGATCAGTACTGACGCCACGCCCGATTCGCTACCTGCTCTATCGCCTGGGGGGCGTGAAGACGCAGAGCGCCGAGATATTCCCGCGTTGTGTGCTCGGCCATCGGGCGCATCTGGGTCGGCACGTGGGCCTGGGCTGGGGCGTCTTCATCGACAACTCGGCCGAGGTGCACATCGGCGACCACACGATTGTCGGCCCGCAGGCCACCTTCCTCACCTCGGGGCACCCCATCGGCCCGATGGGGGTCCAGCGAGAGGTGTTCGAGAAGGGTCCTATCCGCGTCGGCGCGCACAGCTGGGTCGGCGCACGGGCGGTCGTGATGCCCGGCGTGACGATCGGCGATCATACTGTGGTTGCAGGTGGTTCCGTCGTCACCAGGGACTGTGAGGACTTTGGTCTCTACGCCGGCGTGCCGGCCAAGAAGATCCGTTCCCTTCAGGCCAGCCCCGTCCAGGAGAATGTCCCGGCCCAGGCCACGGTAAAGACGAACACCGTTGTTGGCACCGTTTCCACGACCGATGCTCTTCAGGAGGCCACCCCGGCCTAGTGTGATTTCCGGGTGGCACCGTTCTGCCCACCGGTCGCGCCCACCAGCTGGTCGATCACCTTTTCCGTGAGCCCGTACACCCACGGCCACGCGCCGGTCCCGTGCCGCCGATGGCTGCGCCAGCGGACGCCGACCGGGTGGCCTCGGTCCTCCCCGGTCGCGCCGCCGAGCCGGCGGGCGAGTTCCAGCCGGCCGACGGTTGTCTCAGAAATCGGCGAATCGTGGAATCGACGGGGTTGCCACCGGGAGACCTCCGGCGCGGCCACCGAGCGGTTCCCGCACCGCCCACAGGTAGGAACACCGCCATGCCCTGACACCGGCCCGGTTCCGGCCGATATCCCAGGTGTCGCTCCGGCATGCCAACTGACACCGAAAGACCGAAACAACGACGACTCGGAAAAACATTCATTACAACCAGGAGAAGAGATCGAAAACCAGCCCTTCGGCACGCCCGATGAGGTAGCCTGACGACACCGGCAGGAGCCTTCCAGGCCGGATCGGGCAACATACCGCGGGCCGGTTCCCAGAACTAACGCGGGCCAGTACCACCAACGTCGGCCACGCGGTCGGTCACCGGCGTCGGGTGGAGCCCAGTCTGTTTTCTCGCCACACCCGGACATGGACTCGCCGAAACTGTTCTGAGCAGGGAAAAGCTTTGTCATGCCTGCCCTCATGCGGCAGCTCGGTACCTCAGGGGGAGATGTGCTCGGCCTGCCCGCAAACCCGTCCATCAGTGTCGTCATACCAACTCTGAACGAGGCCCGTAACCTGCAGCATGTGTTCGCCAGACTGCCGGCCGGCGTCGAGGTGATCATCGTGGACGGCCGTTCCGTCGACGACACCGTCGAAACGGCCCGCTCGCTGCACCGGGATGTCGTCATCGTCCACCAGACCAGACGAGGTAAAGGCAACGCTCTCGCCTGCGGATTCGCCGCGGCGACCGGAGACATCATCGTCATGGTGGACGCGGACGGCTCCGCCGACCCGGCCGAGATCCCGGCGTTCGTCGGCGCGCTGGTCGCCGGCGCGGACTTCGCCAAAGGATCGCGCTCCCTGGTCGGTGGGGGCAGCAGCGACCTGACCCTGCTGCGCAAGCTCGGCAACCGGCTGCTCAGCGGCTTCGTCAACGTCCTGTTCAACTGCCGCTACACCGACCTCTGCTACGGCTACAACGCCTTCTGGCGGCGCTGCCTGCCGGCGCTGGCACTGGAATCCGGTGAGCCCGGCCCGCGCCGCTGGGGCGACGGGTTCGAGGTCGAGACGCTGGTCAACATCCGCATCGCGCACTCCGGCCTGCGCGTCGTCGAGGTACCCAGCTACGAACACGATCGGCTGCACGGCGTCAGCAACCTGAACGCGTTCTCCGACGGCCTGCGCGTTCTGCGCACGATCCTCGCCGAATGGGGTCGCCTGCGCCGTAACCCCGCCTCACCGGGCCGCGCACCGGCCCGCCGCCCGCATTTCGCCGCTGCGGCCTCCGTCGTCCACCAGCGACGGGTTCCTGAGACGCGAACGCCCGAGGAGCCGACCTACCTGCGGGAAGGCGCCTGACGGGCCCTCGGCTACCGCGGGAGAATCATGAAAATCGCTCTGCTGGCGCAGTTCTATCCGCCGGTCATCGGAGGCGAGGAGCGGCACGTGCGCAACCTCGCCCACTACCTGCACGACCACCACGACGTCGTGGTCATCACCCAGGGCCCGGCCGGCGGCGAGCAGCTGCGCGAGGGGATTCGGGTCCGCACGGTGCAGCCGGCGACAGCCAGCCTGCCCATGCTCTACAGCGAGCCGGACCGCACCTACGCGCCGCCCGCACCGGATCCGCGCATGACGGTGGCGTTGCGCCGGCTGATCCGCGAGGAGCAGCCGGACGTCGTGCATGCCCACAACTGGATCGTCAACAGCGTGCTGCCGTCCCGGCGCAGCGCGAACGTGCCCGTCGTCCTGACCCTGCACGACTACAGCCACGCCTGCGCGACGAAGCGGTACATGCGGGCGGACGTGGAGGTCTGTTCCGGACCCGCGCCGGCCCGTTGCCTGTCCTGCTGCCGGGTCCACTACGGCACCGTGGTCGGGACGGCCACCTACACGGCCAACCTCGCCGGTCAGCGGCTGCGCCGCCACCATGTCGACCGGATCATCGCCGTCAGCCGTGCGGTGGCCCGCCACAACCGGCTCGACGACCTCGGCGTGCCCTACGAGGTGATCCCCAACTTCGTTCCGGACGACCTGCTGACGAAGATGGCCGGTGCCAGCTCGCCACCGGAGGGTCTGGTCTCCGAGGGCTACATCCTGTTCGTCGGAGATCTCAGCGCCGAGAAGGGCGTCGACGTTCTGCTCGCCGCCTACCAGCGGCTGCCGCTGCCACGCCTGCCGTTGCTGATGGTCGGCCGTCGAACCACCTCCACTCCCCGGGAGCTGCCCGAGGGGGCGACGATCGCCGAGGCCTGGGATCACCCGCGTGTGGTCCAGGCGTTCGCCCACGCGGCCTTCGCGGTCGCCCCGTCGATCTGGCCCGACCCCTGCCCGACCGTCGTCCTCGAAGCCATGGCGGCCGGACGAGCGGTGGTGACCACACCCCTGGGCGGCATCGCGGACATGGTCCGCCAGGATCGCGAGGGTCTGGTGGTCGCGCCGGGCGACGCCACCGGGTTGGCCGACGCGCTGGAGCGACTCAGCAAGGATCGCGGCTACCGCGACGAACTGGGCACCGCCGGGCGCACCCGGGTCCACCGGTACCTGGCCAGCACTGTGCTGCCACGCATCGAGCAGGTGTACACCCATCTCGTTCATGGCCGCTGATGCGATGGCGACTGATGCCATGGCGACCGCGCCCACGTCACTGGACGGTGCGGTGACCGTCCAGTCCACCACCACCACCACCACGGGAGCGTCGGTCATGGCTGCCTCGGCTGGGGAGCCGACGGTGGCCGTGGAACTCACGCCGGCCCGGCCGCGGTTCTCCCGGTTCGAGCGGTTCCACAAGGCGCTGGTGCTCCCGGTGGTCGGCCTTGGCGTGCTCCTCAACGGTCTGGGGATCGCCGCCGGTCGGGACGGGTCGGAGAGCCGCAGCATCGAGCTGGTGTGGCTGGGGATCGCCCTGATCTATCTGGTGGCCGGCGGGCGGCTGTTCAATCCCCGATGCGACGCCCGGGACCGGTTGCGCGACGCGCTCGCGCTCGGCGTCGGCCTCACGCTGTGCCGCACCGTGGCCGAGATCCGGGGTTTCGACCAGTTCGACGAGCTGCTGCACATTCGGACCGCCACCGACCTGATGCGTTCAGGCGTGCTGTTCAGCCATAACCCGCTGCTTCCGGCCAGCGCGCGCTATCCCGGTCTCGAACTGCTCACCGACGCCGTCGCGCAGCTCACCGGGCTGTCGTTGACGCTCTCCGGCGCGGTCGTGATCCTGTTCGCCCGGATGCTCACCATCTGGGCGCTGTTCGTGCTGGTGGAACGGCTCAGCGGATCCGCCTACGCCGCGGGTGTCGGCGTCGTCGTCTACTGCGCCAGCCCGCAGTACTACCTGTTCAACTCCCAGTTCTCCTATCAGAGCCTGGCGATCGGCCTCATGTTCGCCGTTCTCGCCCTGGCGGTGGCGACCCGGACCCCGTCACCGCCCCCCGCACCGACACGGACAGCCGCACCGACAAAGGCAGCCGCACCGACAAAGGCAGCCGCACCACCCGAAAGCCTCGCCCAGGAAACCTGGACCGACGCCACCACGACCGACGCCACCACCGTGGACGAAAGCACCGCGGACGGGACCGCCCCGGGCGGGATACCGGCGGACGAAGGCCCGGGGGATGTCACTTCGGCAGGTCGGCCGAAGTCGGTTCGGCCGCCCACGGCCGTGTTGGTGGCTCCGGTCCTGGGTCTGGCCGCGCTGGCGACATCCCACCATCTGACCAGCTGGCTGGCCGTCGGGATACTGGCGCTCTGGGCGCTCAGCGTGCGGCGCTTCTCCCACGACCCGGCCCGGGCCGGCTGGGCGACCTGGCTTTTCCTGCCGGGCCTCGGCGCCATGGTGCTGTGGTCGGTGTGGAGCGGTCCGATGATCGGCGAGTACCTCGCGCCGATCTTCGAGGACGCGTTCGGCCAGCTCGCCGGGGTCGTGGGCGGGAGCAACTCCAGCCGCAAGCTGTTCAGCGGCAACGGCGGGCCCGTCACGCCGCAGTGGGAACGCGGTGCGATCATCCTGTGGTCGTTGCTGTGGCTGGGTGCGATCCTGCCCCTGCTGCGCTGGTTTCCCCGCTGGCGCCACCAGGCCAGCGACCGGTACATGTTCCGGATTCTGTTCGCCCTGGGCCTGTCCTATCCGTGCATTCTCGTCGGCCGGGTCTCACCGAAGACAGCCGAGTTCACCACCCGGTTCTCGACCTTCATCTTCATCGGCCTGGCCCTGGTGGTCGGCATGCTGGGCGCCAGGTTCATGTCGGCGCATCCGGCGAAGCGCACGACCGTCGTGGTGACCCTGGCCGCGATGCTGCCGTTCCTCGGTGGGATCGTGCTCGGCTCCCCGGACTGGCAGCGCTCGACCGGCCCCTACCTGGTCTCCGCGGACGCCCGTTCGGTTGACCGCTTCGCGCTCCAGGCGGCCCGGTGGGCCCGCGGCAACCTGCCCGCCGGTTCCGTCCTCGCCTGCGACCGGGTCAACGGCGCCGTGTTCGCCGCACGCGGCGGTGTGTGGGTGACCTCGGGCCTGTCCGGCGGGACGAACGTCGGACCGCTGTACTTCGGGCCGCACTTCGGCCGCTACGAGCAGAGCATCCTTGCCCGCAACAAGGTCGACTACCTGGTGGTCGACCAGCGGCTGGCGAAGTCGCTGCCCCGCATCGGCGTCTACGTCGCCCCGGGCGAGGCCGAGCCGGGCACCCGGATCACCCATGAGGCGCTGGCCAAGTACGACCGGGTACCCGGTTCCGTCCGCGTCTACGACAACGGACCGATCCGGATCTACTCCGTCGTCGGTCTGTGGCGCGGGAAACCGTCGATCGCGACCCCCACCACGGCGACGGTCCAGCGATGACCCGGCTCTCCCGCCCAGGCCGCGGCGGTGGCCACCCGGGCCTGGCCACCGGGGCGCGCCCATGACCATGGTCGCCCTCGCCCACCTGATCGCCGGTGTCGTCGTGATCGCCGGGCTGACCCTCGCTGTCAGTCTGGTCACCCAGCCCGCGGGCTCCGGCGAACCGGCGGTGTCCCGCGTCGCCGTCCTGCGGCTGATGCTGGCGGTGATGTCGCTGCTGTTACTGGTCGCGCTGCTGCTGGGCGCCGTCGGCATCGCCAACCGGCCGTGGGCCTTCTACCTCGTCTGCATCGGGTTGAGCGCGGGATGTGTGGCCACCTGCGGACGGCGACAGGCTTTGCTGCGGGCGACGCGGCTGGCCCGGCTGGTCGCCGCCGGGCGCCACCGTCGACTGGCGGCGACCAGCCTGGTGGTCACGCTTGCCCTGGTCGTCACCGGGCTGGTCGTCTCCGAGAGGGCCACGCATCACGCCGATCGTCCCGACGTGGAACTGGCCATCGGCGCGCACGACGGTGCGTCCGAGGTGACCGTGACCCGGGCCGGCGACACGGGTTCGGTGATGTACCTCGCGGTCCTGCGCGGCGGACGGCAGAGCTGGCGCTCGGCCCAGTTGCCCCGGCTGGGTTCCGCGCTGCGGATCACCATCCCCGAGGCGGCGACGGCCAGTGGCGCGACGGTGAACCTGATACGCGACGAAGCCGTCATACGGACGGTGACTCTCCCGTGACATCCGACCGTATGACATCCGATGGCACGACAGCGCGCGGCGTGGCCCAGCCCATCACATCGCCAGCCCGACCCGGCGGCGCAGGAGGAAGCATGCAGGTCAGGAAGATCCTCATGGTGACACCGAGGTTCTTTCCGGACATCGGAGGCATCGAGACCCATGTCTTCGAAACAGCCCGGCGACTGAACGAACTGCCCGATCTGCGCGTCGAGGTGCTCACCACCGACCAGCGCCAGGCCCATCTCCGAACCGAGACGATCGCCGGTGTCGCGGTCACCCGGGTGCCCGCCTTTCCCCGGGAACGGGACTACCTCGTCGCGCCGCGACTCGTCGCCGAGATGAAGGCACGCCGCCCCGACCTCGTGCACGTGCAGGGCGCGCACACGGCGGTTCCCGTCCTCGCCATGTCCGCCGCGGTCCGCGCGGGTGTGCCGTACATCCTCACGCCACACACCGGCGGGCATTCCTCCCGGGCCCGGCACAGCCTGCGGGCGTCGCAGTGGCGTGCGCTGGGGCCTCTGGTCCGCCGGGCACATCACCTCGTCTGCGTGGCGAGGTTCGAAGCCGAGATGTTCACCCGGCTCTGCCATCCCGATCCGTCGCGGGTCAGCGTCATCCAGAACGGCGTGGAGACGTTCTCCACCGCGGCGCCGATCCCGGACAACCGCGTGGTCGTGTCGGTGGGCCGCTTCGAGCGGTACAAGGGCCAGCACCGGCTGATCGCCGCGATGCCCGAGTTGTTGCGCCGGGAGCCCCAGGCCCGGCTGGTTCTGATCGGACGCGGCCCCTACGAGGCGCAGCTTCGCCGGCAGGCGGCCGAACTCGGTCTCGGCGACCGCGTCGCCTTCCGGTTCATCCCGCCCACCGACCGCGAGGACATGAGCGCGGTCCTGCGCGATGCCCGGGCGGTGGCGCTGCTCAGCGACTACGAGGCCCATCCCGTCGCGGTGATGGAAGCGGTCGCCACCGGACGGCCGGTGCTGGTCAGCGCCACGTCCGGACTCAGCGAACTGGCCGAACGCGGTCTGGCCCGGACGGTGGCCGCCCCCGATGACGCGTGGGCGGTGGCGGGCGCGCTGCACCGCGAGCTGACCCATCCCGTTCCCCCGCCGAAGCTCGCACTGCCCAGCTGGGATGACTGCGCGCGGTCGTTGCGCGGGCTCTACCTGGACGTACCGGCGCCATGACGGTCAACGTCCCGTCCCAGCGGTCAGCTCGTTCCGACGTGGACGAGCCTGGGCGCAGCACGTTGACGGCCACCACGGTGGCCGCACCACCCATCGCCGCCCCGCCCGCGACCGGACCGTCCCCCGACCTGCTGGTCGACGCCCTGGCCGGCCCACTGGCCGAACCCGCGCAGACGTCCGCCTCGGTGGACCGGGCCGGACCGGCGAAGGGGGCCGGGGTCGACGGCGGCGCCAGCGGTGCCCGCCATCGGCAGCGGTCGAGCATCCGGGTGATCCTCGCCATCGCCACCTCCGTGATCGGCACGCAGATCGTCACCTCGGTGCTCGGCGCCGGCTTCTGGGCCACGGCGGCGCGTTCCTACCCCGCCGCGCAGGTCGGAGTCGCCTCGGCCACGACCTCGGCGATGGCCGTGCTCGGTGTGCTCGGCATGCTCGGCATGGGCACGTTGCTCATCATCGAGGTGCCCCGCCACGACCGGTCCGGTCAGCTCTGGCTGATGCGGGCCGCCCTGCTGGTCGTCGCGATCACCGCCGGCGTCATCGGCCTGCTGTGGGCGGTGGCCGCCCGGTGGACCAGCGAGGCCATGCGGCCGTTGGCCGACAACCCGTTGACCATGCTGGTCTTCGTGATCGGGGTGGGGCTCACCGCAGTCACCAGTGTGTTCGACCAGGCCGTACTGATCCGAGGTCGGGGCGGGCTGCAGTTCACCCGGAACCTGATCACCGCCGCGGCCAAGGTCGGCCTTGTGCTCGGCCTGGTCGCGCTCGGGGTGACCTCCGGATTCTCCCTGTACGGCGTCTGGGTTCTGGCCATGGTGATCTCGCTGCCGGTGTGTGTCCTGGGACTGGTGCCGCCGGGGAGGCACACCCAGGCGTCCGGGCCGACCGGTG
This sequence comes from Frankia sp. AgPm24, assembly GCF_023243055.1. Taxonomy (NCBI): domain Bacteria; kingdom Bacillati; phylum Actinomycetota; class Actinomycetes; order Frankiales; family Frankiaceae; genus Frankia; species Frankia sp. AgPm24. Next base: position 27,116 of record NZ_JALKFW010000216.1, read on the forward strand.
CCGGCTGGCGGTGGGGGCTGCGGGAACTACGCGGGCATTCCCGGTCGGCGTTCGGGCACCACGTGGTCAATCTGGCGTTGCAGGCACCTACCCTCCTGCTGCCGGTGCTGGCCGCGCTGACCGTCTCCGCCGAACACACGGCCTACTTCTCCAGCGCCCGGCTCGCCGCCGCCTTCCTGTTCATGCCGCCCTACGCCCTGGCCATCGCGCTCTACGCCGGAGCTCAGGGAGATATCGCCCGGGCCGTGGAACGTGCCCGGGTGACGTTGCCGCTGGGCATCGCCGTCAGTGCCGGGCTCTACGTCGCCGCGGCGGTCGTCGCGCATCCACTCCTGTCGCTGTTCGGCCGTGAATACGCCGATCGGGCCTACACACCGTTCCTGCTGATGGCGCTGGCCGGCATTCCGCTGGTGGCGAAGGACCATTTCGTCGCCCTGTGCCGCACCGACGGCCGGATTCGACGGGCGGCGATCTTCGTCGCCTGCGGCACCGCGGCCGAACTCGGCTGCGCGGCGACCGCCGGTGCCTTCTACGGACTGAACGGTCTGGCGGCCGGGTGGACGGCCGCGGTCACACTGCAGGCTCTTGCGCTGATCCCGGTACTGCTCAGATCGCTGCGCCGCCCCAGGCCCACCGCCCGCCAGGCCCCGCTGTCCCCCTGACCCGCCGCCGACCATCCGACCATCCGACCGCCGAGCCGGTTCCGCCCGAACAGCAGACCAGAAAGGGTCCCTCACATGGACACCACCGTTTCCGTGGTGATCCCAGCGCATTCCGAACGGCGCTGGGACGCCCTGGTGGCGGCCGTTGAATCCGTCCAGGGCCAGAGTTCACCGCCAGTCGAACTCATCCTCGCGATCGATCACAACCAACGCCTTCAGGATCGCGCCGCCGCGGCCTTCCCGCGGGTGCGGGTGGTGGCCAACCGGGATCAGCGCGGCGCGTCCGCGACCCGCAACGCCGGTGTCGCGGCCGCCAGCGGTGCGATCATCGCCTTTCTCGACGACGACGCGGTGGCCGACCCGCACTGGCTGGCAACCCTGTGCGCGCCGTTGGACGACCCCGCGGTGCTGGGCACGGGCGGCGGCGTGCGACCGATCTGGCCCGGCCCGGCCCCCCGGTGGTTTCCCGCCGAGTTCGGCTGGGTGGTGGGGGCGAGCTACCGCGGAATGCCCGAGGTTCCCGGACCGGTGCGCAACGTGTGGGGGCTGAACATGGCCCTGCGCCGGGATCGTTTTCTCGCCGTCGGCGGTTTCCGGGGCGGCTTCGGCAAGCTCGGTGAACGGTCCCGGCCCGAGGACACCGAGTTCTGCCTGCGCGTCCGGCACGCGCACCCCGACGGTCACTGGCTTCACGTGCCGCGGGCGATGGTCGGCCACCAGGTGCCGGCGGACCGCGCGACGATGCGCTTCTTCCTGCGACGCTGCTGGCACGAGGGGCGGGGCAAGGCCGAGCTCGCTGCCCTGCTCGGCTCGGGCGACGCGACCTCCAGCGAACGGGCCTACGTCCTGCGCACACTGCCTCGCGGCGCCGGCCGCGAACTGCGCGGTGCCCTCACCGGCGACCTGGCCGGACTGGCCCGGTCGACAAGCATTCTCACCGGGGTCACGGCCACCTCGGTCGGAATGCTCGCCGGGCAGTTCACCGCGGCCCGGATGCGCGGTGCTCGCGGGCATCGCGGCGACCGGCAGCGGATTCCGGCACCGCGGCGGCCGGAGACACCTGCCGACACGGGACGGGCCACGGCGACCCTTCCGACCGGGACGATCCTTCCGACCGGGACGACCACAGACGACCACACGGAGGCGCCGCGATGACCTTCGACAACGATCTCGACCGCATTCCGGGCCGGCGCCGGGATGTCACCGGAGCCGGCCAGCGACCGGCGCTGAACGCGCGCAACATCGCCGGCCTCCTGCGCTGGCTGTACCTGCGCCTGCGCTTTCGTAACCTGCGCACCGGACTGTTCTACCTCGGCCCGGGTTCGGAGTTCCGGGTGGAGGCGTCGGCCACCGTCCGGATAGGCTCCGGGGTTCGTTTCACCCGGGACGAAAGAGTCCACATTATCGGCACGCTGGAGATCGGCGACGGCGTCTTCTTCAATCGAGGCTGCCATCTTGTCGCCCACGAGAAGATCATCATCGGCGACTACACGCGCTTCGGCGCAATGGTCACCATCCACGACGAGAATCACATTCCAGCGCGGGACGAAAGGCCCTTCATCACCCGGGGCTTCGTCTCCAAACCGATTAAAATCGGACGAAACGTCTGGGTTGGCACCAAAGCCACCATCCTGCAGGGTGTGACGATCGGCGACGGGGCGGTGATAGCAGCGAACTCCGTGGTCACCCGGGATGTGCCGGCGTACACCATCGTCGGCGGCATACCAGCAAAGATAATCAAGGAGATCCCGGAGACCCCGAAGACGCCGGAGATACCGCCGGAACCGGAACCAGCGCGTCCGGTGGCCACCTTCCCGGCTACCGTACCGACGCCTGCTCCTTCCTTTCAGGTCGCCGAATAATTACGCCCGAACCACCGACCCGGCCATCCACCGACTGCTACACTGAAACTGGCGTCATGATCACTCTCCGACGGGGGTGATCATCGACAGCAAAAAGCTCGATATCAAAAAGCTCCGTAGCAAAAGACTCCGCAGCGAAAATCTCCGCAGCCGATCGCGAGTCATCCGCAGAACGACATGACATCCGGCTGGATATCATTCGGCCGGATGCGTCAAAAAGGATGGCACCAGCACGCGCCAACACGGTCATGGCCTGCCGCGTCCGATGCGGCAGGGAATCTGCTTGCCAGTAGTCCCGGGGGGATGCGCGAGCCATGTTTTCACTCCTCTCCAGCCGTCCACTCAGACCCGGGGGCATGTGGTGACGCCGGAAGGGCGGCCCACCGGGGTACATGCCGCGTGTGAGCTCGCCCGGTTCCGCGTCCTTGTCGTCGGCGCCGGTCTGATCGGTACCTCGATAGGTCTGGCGCTGCGTCGACGCGGCGCCGACGTCCTGCTCGCGGATCACAACACCCAGCGGGTGGAGACGGCGGCCCGGCGCGGCGCGGGCCGTCCCTGGTCGCCCGACGAACCGGGCACCGACCCGCGGGGCACCACCGCGAGTCCGCGGGTCGACCACGTCGTGCTGGCCGTGCCACCCCGCCAGATCGGGCAGGTGCTGCTCGCCTGGCAGCGCCTGCTGCCGAACGCGACGTTCAGCGACACCGCCTCGGTGAAGGTCCAGCCGCTGGATGACGCCCGGCGTCTCGGCGCCGACCTGACGTCCATGTGCGGGGCGCATCCGGTCGCCGGCGGTGAACGCAGCGGCCCGGAGGCCGCGGCCGGCGACATCTTCCGCGGGCAGCCGTGGGTGCTCACTCCGCTGCCCACCACCAGCACGCTGGCCCGCGAACACGCCCGGCTGGTGGCCGTCGGCTGTGGCGCGAGCATCGTCCAGCTCGACCCACAGACCCACGACCTCGCGCTGGGCTTACTGAGCCACCTTCCGCACGTCATCGCGAGCGCCGTCGCGGCCCGGCTCGCGCTGGTCTCCGAGGATGTCGTCAAGCTCGCCGGTCCCGGGCTGATGGACTTCACCCGGATCGCGGGCGCCAACGCCGACCTGTGGACCGACATCGTCGCGGCGAACGCCTCACCGATCGCGGGCCTGCTCACCGAGGTCGTCGCCGACCTGGTCAAGGTGTGTGACGCGCTCGGGGACGCACCGGCCAGCGCCATCGGTCATCCGGTCGTGGAGTCGTTGTTCCGGCTCGGAAACACCGGCCGGCACCGGCTCGAGTCCGCCCGGCCCGGCCAGGGCCTGCGGGCCACCGGCACCGGGCTGCTCCCGGTGCAGGCGGAACCCCCCGGACCCGAGAGCACCGCGGCGGGGGTGCCCATCCCCGTCCAGCCGACGGCCCGGCCCCTGGGCGCCGACAGCGTGGTCGTCCCCGAAGCAGTCAACACCGATCTCAGTACGCCCACACAGGGTCACCGCCAGCCCGGTGACACCCTGACAGGCGGACGCGTGCGGACCGGAGGGCGCAATGATCCCTGACCGCGTGACCCAGGACGGCGGCATCCCCGCTCACCCTGACGAACACACCCAGGCCGAGCATGGAAGTACGGTGCACCGGCTGCTGCCACACCCGGCGCCGGTGCGCCTGCTCGACGAGAACGGCCAGCGGGTGGACGCACACCCCGACTACCCGCTGCCACCAGCCGCGGACCTGCTCGCCGCCTACCGGGCGATGGTGATCGGCCGTCGTTTCGACCGGCAGGCGTGCGTACTCGCCCTGCAGGGACGCATCGCCGCCTTCCCCTCCTCGGAGGGGCAGGAGGCCTGCCAGGTCGGTGCCGCCCAGGCGCTGGCGAGCACCGACTGGCTGTTTCCGACCTACCGGGACAGCACCGCGCTGCTGACCCGTGGCATCGACCCGATCGACGTGCTCGCCCCCGTACGCGGCCGCGTCCACTGCGGGTACGACCCCTACGACCATCGGTGCGCGCCGATGACGACACCGCTGGCCACCCAGGCGCTCCACGCGGTGGGACTGGCCGCGGCCGCCGCCCGCGACCACAAGCCGACCGTGGCCCTGGCGTTGGTCGGTGACGGCGCGACCAGCGAGGGCGACTTCCACGAGGCGCTCAACTTCGCCGCGGTCTTCCGGGCTCCGGTCGTCCTGCTCGTCCAGAACAACCGCTACGCCATCAGCGTTCCGCTGGCCCGCCAGAGCGCGGCCCCCGCACTGGCCTACAAGGGTGTGGGTTACGGCGTGCGCGCCGAGCAGGTCGACGGCAACGACGTGGCGGCCGTGCTCGCCGTGCTGCGGGTCGCCGTCGAACGGGCCCGCGGCGGGGACGGGCCGATGCTGGTGGAGGCGCACACCTACCGGCTGGCCGCGCACACCACCGCCGACGACCCGAGCCGCTACCGGGATCCGGCCGAGACGGCCCGCTGGCGCACGCGGGACCCGCTCGTGCGGCTTCGGACCTACCTGCGCACGGCGGGGCTGCTCGACGACCACGACGACGACGCGATCAGCGCGCAGGCGGAGGAGCTCGCCACCGGTGTGCGCGCCGGCGTCGGCGAGCCGGCCGCCGGCGGCCCCGCGGATCTGTTCACCCACGTCTACGCGCAGCCCCCGGCCACGCTCGCCGAGCAGCGCCACGAGGCGGAGCAGGCCGCGTTCGCACGGCTGGACGTCACCACGCAACCGGCGGCGGGCGTCACCAGCGGGAGAGGTACCAGCCGATGAGCACCTCCGAAACCGGCCCACGGCAGACCGGTCCCACCGCCGCGCAGGCGCTCAACCAGGCCCTTCGGGACGCCCTGGCCGCAGACCCCCGGGTCCTGCTGCTCGGTGAGGACATCGGCGCGCTCGGCGGCGTGTTCCGGGTCACCGACGGTCTGGCGGCCCGGTTCGGCCCGGATCGGTGCGTCGACACCCCGCTCGCGGAGGCCGGCATCGTCGGATTCGCCCTCGGGATGGCGATGTACGGGCTGCGCCCGGTGGTCGAGCTGCAGTTCGACGCGTTCGCCTACCCCGCCCTCGAGCAGATCGTCAGTCACGTGGCGAAGATGGGCAACCGCACTGCCGGAGCCATCCGACTGCCCATGGTGATCCGCATTCCGTACGGCGGCGGTATCGGTGCCGTGGAGCACCACTCCGATTCCAGCGAGGCGTACTACGCCCACACCGCCGGGCTGAAGGTGCTCACCCCCTCGACCGTCGGGGACATGTACTCGATGCTGCGCGCGGCCATCGAGGACCCCGACCCGGTGATCTTCTTCGAGCCCAAGCGGCTGTACTGGTCGCGGGAGACGATCAGCCTGCCGGTGCGCACCGAGCCCATCGGACGCGCCGTGATCCGTCGACCCGGCCGGGACGTCACCCTCGTGGCCTACGGACCGACCGTGCCCCTGGCCATGACAGCCGCGACGGCCGCGGTCGAACGGGGCTGGTCGGTGGAGGTCATCGACCTGCGCTCCCTGGTTCCCTTCGACGACGAGACGGTGATGGCGAGCGTGCGCAGAACCGGACGTTGCGTGGTCGTGCACGAGGCCCAGGGCTTCGCCGGGGTCGGCGCGGAGATCGTGGCCCGGGTGCAGGAACGTTGCTTCCACTCCCTGGCCGCGCCCGTGCTGCGGGTGACCGGCTTCGACGTCCCGTACCCGGCACCGCGCCTGGAACGTCACCACCTGCCCGATGTGACCCGCGTCCTCGCGGCGTTCGACCGGTTGCAGTGGGAGGACACCCCCGACACCCGGTGGCTCACCGCGGCGCCACCCACCACGGCGCCCGCGGCGCCCGCGGTCGCCGTCGCTCCGCCGCTGGCCGCCCAGCGCCCGGCGGCGGAGCTGCCCCACGCCCGTCCCGCGACCGATGCGGCGGTGACCGCGCGATGAGCGGTGCGGCCGCGGCCGCGGCCACCGACGGAGCACCACTCGTGTTCCATCTCCCCGACCTGGGCGAGGGCCTCACCGAGGCGACGGTGGTCCGCTGGCTGGTCCAGGAGGGTGATGTGATCGGCGTCGACCAGCCGATCGTCGAGGTGGAGTCGGCCAAGGCCTGCGTGGAGATCCCCAGCCCCTACGCCGGTCGGGTCCACATCCGACATGGCGCGGCCGGAGACGAACTGCCGGTCGGATCGCCGTTGTTGACGGTGCGACCGCTGGCGACCCGTCCCCTGATCGGCTTCGGCCCGATCGAGGACGAGCCGACCATCACCGGCTCCCCCACCTCGGCCCCGCCCCCGACCCAGGCACCGTCCCCGACCCAGGCACCGTCCCCGACCCAGGCACCGTCCCCGGCTCTGACGCTGGGCATCGGTCTCGTCCCGGGCGCGCACAACGGCGCGGGTGGCGAGGTGCGCGACGCGGCGGGCCCGCCTCGGGTGATCTCACCGCTCGTCCGGCGCCTCGCCCGCACGGCCGCGCTCGACCTCGCCGCGGTCTCGGCCACCGGCCTGGGTGGGATCATCCTGCGGGCCGACGTCGACCGTGCGCTGTGGCAGCGTGACCTGGCCGCCCGCGGCCCGCAGGCACCCGCGGCCGAACCCGCGCACCCCGTGGAACCAGCGCCATCCACCCGGGCGCGCCAGGTCGAGCCGCCCACCGCGGACGCGGACGTCGTGCGCATCCCGTTGCAGGGGCGACGTCGGGTGATCGCGGCGCGGATGTCGCGCAGTCGCCAGGAGATCCCCGAAGCGACCGCCTGGCGGGATGTCGACGCCACCGCGCTGCTCGCCGCGCGGGCGGCCATGAACAGCGCCCAGCCCGATCGGACGGTGAGTGTGCTGGGCCTGATCGGACGCTTCTGCGTCGCCGGACTGGCCCGCTACCCCGCGTTGAACGCGCACGTCGACACCGAGGCCGGCGAGATCATCCGGTTTGCCCGGGTGCACCTCGGCTTCGCGATCGCCGTCGAGGACAGTCTGACGGTCGGGGTCGTCCACGACGCGCAGGCCGCGAACGCGGTCCGGCTCACCAGCGAGATCCGCCGGCTCACCGACCAGGCCCGCGAACCCGGCCTGGGGGTGGCGGACCTGACCGGTGGCACCTTCACCGTCAACAACCACGGCGCGCTGGGCAGCGACGGGGCCGTCCCGATCATCAACCATCCCGAGGCGGCCCAACTGGCGATCGGACGGATCGCCGATCGCCCCTGGGTCGTCGACGGGGAGATCCTGCCCCGGAAGATCATGCAGTTGACGATGACCTTCGATCACCGGGCCTGTGACGGCACCCCCGTCGCGGGATTCCTCGCCTTCCTCGCGGGTTGCATCGAGGCGCCCCTGACCATGCTGGGCGAACTGTAGGGACGGAAAGAAACCATCCGGTCGTTCTCCGCACCCCCTGTTTGTGGCGTTTCGCCCCGCCGGGCCAGCTCAGCGAGGTCGCACCGTATTCTCGAGGCCTGATGCGATGGACAAACAGAATGTGCGGCAAACGGACCCCGCGGCGCCACTTCGGCCGCTCGACGCTGTGCATGACGATTGTCGCGGCGGTTCTGGCGGCCCTGAGCGCGTGCATGAACGGCGCGCAGACCGCGTCCGGAAGCAGCAGCCCGGTTCCGGTCGGCACCGCCGATCCCAAGCGGCCGGTCAGCGACCCGATGGCGATCAGCGGCGGCGCCTCCGCGGCGCCCGGGGGCCCCGCCGCGGGTGCACCCACACCCGCGGCGGCCGGACAGACACCGAGCGTGCCCACGGGTTCGGCGTCCGCGCCGACCAGCACCGGGTCACCGGCCGCGACGGGCACCACCGCGGCCGCCGCGCCCGCCGCGACCTCGTCGACCACCGCCGGCAGGCGCGTCTACGGTTTCTCCGCCGGTGATGTCAGCGACCTCAGCCCGGCGGCGTTGGACGCCCGGCTGGCCGCGATCGCCGCGACCGGCGCGACCTGGGTCCGCTTCGACGCGGCCTGGTTGACCGTCCAGCCGCAGGGGCCGCAGAACTGGAGCTGGGACACCTTCGACCGGGTGGTTCAGACGGCTCGCGACCATGGCCTCGGGCTGCTGCCGATCCTCGACGCGGCACCCGCCTGGGCTCGGGTGAGCGGCTGCACCAACATCGACTGCCCGCCGGCTCAGGTCGCCGACTTCACCCGGTTCGCGGCCGCCGCGGTGGCCCGCTACTCCCCGCTCGGAGTGAAGGTGTGGGAGATCTGGAACGAGCCGAACCTGGCGGTCGGCTGGGCGCCGAACCCGGATCCGAACGCCTATGCCACGCTGCTGCGCCAGACCAGCGCCGCGATCCACGCCGGTGACCCCACCGCGCAGGTTCTCGTCGGTGGCCTCGGGCCGGCCCAGACCGGCGCCGGCCAGGTCGCGCCGGAGGAGTTCCTGCGGCGGGTGTACGACGTGGCCGGCGCCAGCGCGTTCGACGGCGTCGCGATGCATCCCTACGCGTTCCCCGCGCTGCCCTCGGACATCGCCCAGCTGTGGAGCGGATGGTCGCAGATGACGCTGCTGCGGGCGACGATGGTCGCCCACGGCGACTCGGCCAAGCCGGTGTGGATCACCGAGTTCGGTGCGCCCACCAGCGGACCGGGGGCGCAGGCGACCCTGGCCAACCGCCGGTACGCCGAACATCCCGACCACGTCGACGAGGACTTCCAGCGCGAGTCCGCGGCGAACGCGCTCGACCTGGTCGCGCGCACCTCCTGGATCCGCGGCTTCTTCTGGTACAACTTCAACGATCTCGGGACGAACCCGAACGACGCCGAGCACCATTACGGTGTCATCCGCTCGGATGGTGCGACCAAACCGGCCTACGACGTCCTGAAGTCGGGGTTCACCGCCGCCCGCTGACCCCGCTGGCCCCGCTGGCCCGCGCTGGCTCCACTGGACCAGGCCGGCTGCGCTGGACCGTGCCGGCCCCGCCCCCGGTGCCGTCCGCACCGGCCCAGGCGGGCCGGCGCTCGGCGAGGGCCAGCTCGTAGACCTGCGCCACCCCCGCGGCGACGGCGGACGGGGTGAACTCGCCCTCCGCCGCCATCCGGGCCTGACCACCGGCTGCGATCTTCTCGGCCACCCCCGGGTCGCGCAGCACCTGACTGATCGCCGTCGCCAGCTCGCCGACGTCCGCGGGCGACACGACGAGCGAGTCGACACCGGACACGCAGACATCCGCCATCGCGCCGACCCGAGTGGTCACCACAGGCGCACCATACGCCCAGGCCTCGAGCAGCACCAGCGGGAAACCCTCGTGCAGGGACGGCAGCACGAACACCGCCGCCTCCCGGTAGCCGCGGGAGAGCTGCGCCCGGTCCCGGCGGCCCACGAAGTGCACCGATTCGGCGATGCCGAGCTCCTGGGCCAGCGCCGCCAGGTCCTCGCGCTGCGCACCGTCGCCCACCAGTTCCAGTCGGGCGTCGGGAACCTGGCGCACGACCGTGGCGAACGCGGACAGCAGGTAGACAAGCCCCTTGATCGGCTCCAGCCGTCCCACGAACAGCACCGTCCTGGCCGCAGCCGCAGCCGCAGCGGCCACCGGAGTCGGTTCCTCGTGGACCGCGAGGTCCGTCACGTCGATCCCGTTGGGCACGTAGGCCAGCCGGCGCCCCAGACGCAGCGACCGCAGGGCCGGGAACGAGGACGGGTCCATCGAGATGACCCGCCGGTACCGGCCCGCGACCAGCAGGGCGCTTTCGAGTAGCCGCTTGGCCTTCGGCGCCGTCGCCTTGCCCACCGTCGTCCCATGCAGCGTGATCACGGTCGGTATCCGCAGCATCCGCGCGGCCAGGCTGAGCGCGACCCCGAGGTCGACGGTGTGCACGTGGATGACGTCCGGCCGGACGCGGCGCAGCAGGGCGGGGGCGCGCACCGCGAGCGCCGCCATCGTCAGCACCCGACGGGCGTTGAGGACGTCGATCTCCTGGGCGGTCAGCGCCGCCCCGAACTTGATCACATGCGGGGCGTCGCTGATCTCGGCGTTGCGGGAGGTCAGGATGACGACGTCATGGCCGGCGGCCCGCTGCTCGCGTTCCAGCCCGCTGACCACGAAGGCGTCCCCACCGGTCGCGTTCGGATAACGCTTGGTGACATGCAGGATCTTCACGGGGAACACTCCTTCGAGCTCCGGCGGACGTGACAGGACGACACGGAACAGGACGACACGGAACAGGACCGGCCGGAGCGGGACGGGCCGGCGATCAGTGAGCGGCTTCGGCCGCGGCCCGCTCGGCGGTATGGAAGAAGATCCGGTTGGCCATGCCGTCGATCCGCACGACGATCAGCGTGGGACCACCCGCGGGCAGGGCGACCGTCGAGGTGTGGGCCGCGTGCTGACCGGCGGCGAGGGTGAGCACGCCCCGCTCGAGCACGGTGCTCGCCCCACCGCGCTCGGCGGTGACCGTGAACGGGTAGCCGCGGCCGGAGTCCGTCTGGTTGCCCAGGGTCCAGGTGAAGGCGAGCGGGGCCCCGGGGCGGTAGGCGGTCGGCAGGCCGGCGGGGCTGTCGAAGTACAGCTGCGCCGTGGTCTCGGACTGGCGTTGCGAGACCTGGGCCGCCCCCGGCAGCGACAGCACCCCGGCAGCCCACAGCACCAGCGCGGACACGACGAACACGACGACCAGCCCGGCCCCCAGGTACCGGGTCCCCGACCCCGGGTTCCGCGACTGTGGGCCCGGCCGGGAACCCGGCCGCGGGATCGGGGTGGTCTGGGCCGAGGTCATCCGCGGCCCAGCGCGCCGTTGACGGCGTAGGTGACCTCGGGACGGCCGCCGATGTGTGCCAGCACGCGGTCGAGTCTCGCCCACTCGGCGCGGTCCGACACGACCCAGGAATGGCCCCACAGGTGGTAGACGCCGCCGGTCGCCCGGCAACGGTCGAACAGCGCGATCGCGATGTCGTCCCAGCGCCCGCTACGCACCAGCGAGGTGGAACCCACCACGCGGGCCGCCCGGACGACGTCGACGACCATCCGCTGGCGGGCGAAACGCCCCGTCTCCAGCGAGGTCGGCGCCTCCAGCGGGTTGTCCGCGATGCCCGTCGCCAGGGTCCGTACCGTGCGGGCGTAGGTGTAGCCGGCCCGGGCGACCATGTCGACGTGTTCCGGGGCGTACATCCCACGCGGATAGCAGAAGGTGGTGACCGGTTTTCCGACGAGGTCCTCGATGACCTTCTTCGAATCGGTGATCTCCCGCTGGGCACGCGGGCGCGGCACCCGGGTCAGCACCGGATGGGACAGGGTGTGCGAACCGATCTCGAAATCGGCGGAAAGATCCCGCACGGCGGTCGCGGACAGCCGGTCCGCCGGGGCGATCTCCACGTTGTCAGGGGCGATGTAGAACGTGCCGGCCAGCCCGTGCTGGCGCAGCATGTCGGCCACCAGGGTGTCGTGTCGATGGCCGTCGTCCCAGCTGGTCGTCACGGTCAGTCCGGTCATGCGAGCGCCGCCTTCCAACGCGTGGTGAGTCCGGCCCAGTCGTGGTCGAGAGCGACCGACCGGCAGTCGTCGTGAAACCGCCCGGCGGCGTCGCCGAGAAAATCGCCGAGTGCCTCGGCGAACGCTTCGGGGTCCGGCTTGGACACGACCCCGTTGCGTCCGGTTATCAGACTTTTCGCCGCATTGGCGGGATAGTCCGCGACCACCACCGGAAGACCGGCCGCATTGGCCTCGAGAACGACCATTCCGAAACCCTCCCGGGTGGAGGGCAGCACCAGGACGGTGGCCGCCTTCATCCGGGCGTACACCTCGTCGGCCTCGGTCAGAAAACCCCAGAAACGAACGTTGTCGGCGAGGCCCAGTTCAGCCGCGCGGAATTCCAGCCGCTCCCGGTCCGGGCCGTCGCCGACGATGTCGCAGCGCACGTCGGGACGCGTCCGCACGAGGACGGCGAGCGATTCCAGCAGCAGGTCGACGTTCTTGAAGTCGCAGAGCCGGCCGACGTAGAGCACGTCCGTCAGCTGCTCGGCGGCGACGATCCGGTCGATCACCGCGAGATCCACCCCGTTGGGTACCACCGTGACGTCGGCGGACACCCCGATCTCCGCGGACAGCCGGTCGCGGGTGTCCGCGGAGACGGCGATGATCTGCCTGGGCAGGCGCAACGCGGTCCGCTCGACGAGGGCGCCGACGCGTCCCGCGGCACCCAGGTACTCGGTCCAGTACTGGTCGCCCCACACCTCGTGGCAGGTGACCACCATCGACTGGCCACGCAGCCGGGTGACCAGCCAGACGCTGAACAGCGAGAAGAACGGGAACCCACAGCAGTCGACGATCTGGGCCCCGGACAACCCGCCGGAAAGAATCATGCGCAGGCAGGAGACACCGAAGATCAGCGCCTGCGAGATCGACCGGCGCCCGGATTCGGTGTAGAGCGGTCGTGCCTTGCAGACACCGTGGAACGCGATGCCGTCGATACGCGTGGTGGACGGGCCGGACCAGTACTGCATGCCGTACCAGTGCACGTCGTGCCCGCGGGCGGCGAGCTCCTTCGCGAGTGCGTGGTAACGGCGCTCCGCACCACCTTTGACCCAGGGGTACACGGCGTCGTAGACAAAAACGATCCGTTGCGTCTCACTGTCACCGAACAGTGGACGACGCGAGCCGAACAGCTTCCTCACGGATTTCCTTTCAAGGGGGATCACCGGTAGACCGCCGCCTCGCCCGCGTCATAGACAAGATTCTTGTTCGAATCGAGAAAGGCAATGGGATAGCGGTAGCGGACGGCGGTGCTGTCGAGCATTCCGATGGCCCGCGCCTTCGCCAGGTTCGCATAGTCGAGATAGACGTAGCCGTTGACCGGGACCAGCGCCGGTGCCGCCCGGTTCTTCGCCGGCAGCTGGAACTGCCCGAGCACGGCCAGCGTCTCGGCCGAACTGCCGGATGCTGGTGGCGGTGTGCCGTTGGCGAGAGCCTCCTGGCGGGCCATCCACTTCAGCGCCGAGACATCGGCGTCGTGTGGGTAGAAGCTCTCGTAGTAGTCCCCGTCGTTGGCCAGGTGCAGCTGGGGGATGTACGAGCCGGTGGTCGCGGCCAACAGCCCGGTGCTGGAGATCAGGAACACCACGGGCAGTGCGGCGGCGGCGACCAGTCGGGGTCCCCGGCGCAGGAAGCCGGTGGCGACCATCGGGCCGAGCACCGCCGGCAGCGCCAACACGATCAGGCTCTGCTGGAAGGCTCGGAGCAGGCCGTATTCGGCCGACAGACTCGGCACCACCACCAGCACACACAGGTAGATCAGCGAGGCCGCGCACAGGGCCGCGTATTCACGGCTCACCCGCATCCAGATCGGCCAGCGCAGCACCAGCGCGATCACCCCGAGCAGCACGAGCAGTTGCAGCACGACCGCCGAGCCGCCACGCAGCGCCCCGTTGAGGGCCCGCGGGTCAAGACCCACCGAGGACAGTGCGCGCCCGATCGTCGTCGGCGGGGTGAACTCGTCCTCGGCGTAGCGCAGCGGGTACCGGTCGACGACGTCACGCGGGAAATAGGTGACGTTCGGCAGCCGGTTGTCGTAGGCGTAGCGGGCGAACTGATCGACCTGGACCTGCGGGTCGACCGCGCCGCCCGAGACGATGCTCGAGCGGGTGTCCGACGAGCGTTCGCTGTCCCCGCCGTGCACCAGCGACTGGGCGGCCTGCCGCACGACCTCGGTCATGTTGTTCGCGGTGTGCGTCGCCGGGCCCGTCCAGAAGACGGTCAACACCGCCAGCAGCACGACGGCGGACAGCGTGAGGATCCTGCTGTCCTCCCAGCCGGAGAACACCCGCCGCCAGCCACGTCCACTCACAGCCGCGGCGCTGGGAGCGCCGTGGTCGATCCTGGTCAGACGCACCGTCGCCGGCTCGACTCCGCCACCGGCGGCCGCGTTCGCCGGGCCACTCGTGCCCGCCACCGGACGTCCCCGCGTCCCCGTCCGCCGGCCACGTGCCCGGGCCAGCGTCGAACGCCAGCCGGACCCCGCGTCCAGGCACGCCCGTTCACCGAACCGGCGACCCAACCGCCGCCACAGCACCAGGAAGACCCAGGCGAGCAGGAACTGCCCGAGCATCAGGAACGTGGTCGAGTAGTGGCTGAGCACCGTGCCGAGGCCAAGGACCAGAAACAGGGCCCGCCGGTGTCGGGCGGCGCCCGGACGATGCACCAGCAGCAGGATCATGCCGCCCTGGAACAGGAAGGCGATCTCCTGGCGGTTGAGCATCGACATGTCGGAGAAGAAGGTCGGGAAGGCGACGAAGTACGCGGCGGCGAGGACGCCCACCCGGTTGTCCGCGAGCCTGCGGCCCAGCAGGCAGGCCGCCACCGGCATCAACGCGAACAGGAACTGGTAGTAGATCTTGAAGATCGATGCCGCGGGGACGTTCAACAGCCCCTTGAGCATGGTCGGCAGCACCGTGATGCTCAGGCAGGCGTTGTACGGGTCACGGAAGTCGGCGATGTTCCAGCGCCAGTTCCCGAGCGTGACCTGGAAGACGTAGTACTCCCGCTGGATGTCGTGCCCGGTCGCGTACCAGCCGCGCAGGCTGGTCATCAGCTCGAAGGCGAGACCCACGCAGAACACCGCGTACAGGCAGTAACTGCTGGACAGCCCGTTCGCGCGGACCGCGAGAAACACGAACAGCAGGACGGTGGCGAGCAGCATCAGGACGGTCGGGCCGTTCGGCCCACCGTTGTCCAGCGAGATCGCGCCCAGGGCCGCGACGACGGGCAGCGCGGTCGGCACGGCGAACCGGAACACCGTCGAGGCGTCGCCCCCACGCCGACCGGGACCGCCGCGCACGCCACCCGGGCGAACCCGGCGCAGCCGCTGCACGGCGGGCAGCGCCCACAGTTCGGACAGTTCGGGCAGCCGCCATCCGGTCCGCCGCGCGACCAGGCAGTACATGCCCACCGTCAGCAGCACCAGCGCCGGCAGGACCCGGCTCGGTGCCAGCGGATGAGCCACCCCGACCACCGGCAGCACCGTGTTCAGCAGCAGGCCCAGCAGCGTGGCCAGCAGCAACCCGGCACAGGTGGCCAGGTACAGCCGAAGCCAGCCGTCGAACACGGCCAGGCCGAGTCCGCGCAGGAGCAGATCGCCCGGGATCAGCAGGATCGCGGCCAGCCCGGCGAGAGCCACCGGCCAGGGCGTGGTGCCGCTGAACGCGATCACGGCCGCCAGCACCGCGACGAGCACCACGATCACCGTCTCGGTGCGCAGCCACCCCCCGGCGGGCCGAGTCCATCGGCCCGCCGTACCCGCCGTACCCGCCGTACCCGCGAGACCGGCCATTCCCGCCGCACCCGCACCCACTGTGTTGTTGGGGCCCGCTGTGTTACCGGGACCCGCTGAGCCTGCCGGACGCGAAGTCGCGACCGTGGCCGGCTTCACCAGTCCCGTCACCTCAGCCAGTCGCAGACTGTCGGTCGAGCTCCTGCACCGCCTCCGACCGGGACGCGTCCGCGAACACCGGCGCGGCGGGCCCACCGGTGCGGGCGACCACGCTCAGATGCTGGGCCTCCTGGCGGCTGCGCCGCGGGAAGGGCACCCGCACCGAGTACGACCGCAGGCCGGTGACGCCGGTCTCGAGCTGGCGGGCGCGCCGCTGGCCCTTGGCGACCTTCGCCCGGTGGACGAACAGGTGGGACATGTTGCGCATGCCGTCCGACAGCGAGTTCAGCTTCTTCTCGCCGCCACGGACGCGGTACTCGATCGGAACCTCGGCGACCCGGAAGCCGCCGACGTGCGCGGCCATCTTGATCTCCTGGGAGAACGCCATCCCCGGCGACCGCACCCCGGCCTTGTCCCAGAAGTCCCGGGTGAACAGCCACATACCGGACTGCGAGTCGCGGAACGGCGACCGGAACAGCACCTTGGTCACCCCGGTGAACACCAGGTTGGCCCCGATGTGGTGCGGCGACATGGCGCCCTGGCGCAGCTGGCTGAGCCGGTCGGTGTTCAGGAAGTCCAGCTCGTCCGTGACCAGCCGGCCGAGAAGGCGTGGGAGGTCCTCGAACGGGTAGGTGCAGTCGGCGTCACCGGTCGCGATGACCGAGCCGCGGGCGGCGGGGATGCCCGCCAGGTAGGCGTTTCCGTAGCCGCGGTTCGGCTGGTACACCACGGTCATGCCGAGATCACGGGCGATCTGGCCGGTGCCGTCGGTGGAGGCGTTGTCGACCAGGATGACCTCGGTCTCCCAGCCGATCTCGGCCAGAGCGGCCCGTGGGATACCGGCGGCGACGCGCGGCAGGTTCTCGGCCTCGTTGAGCGCGGGAATGACGATGGAAAGAGTGGGCATATTCCCCCCCGGGAGACGGCTGCCCGCCTGGATGAACCCAGGCGCCAGCGCAGTTCCGTCGATTGATGAACTGGGTCGATGAATCGACCTCGAGGTCAGCGGCAGGCGGCCGTGACATCCATGGATATCGAGGCGCGGCGCAGCGGTGGCGTTTGCCTCAGTCAAAAAATCAGGCAGAGATCCGGGCGAGCCGAGAAGTCTCGACTTCACAGCTGCCCTGAGTCAACTCCAGTTGACCTCACACACGTTGGCACAGGACTCGCCCAGCCAGCGTTGGATCATTCTGCCTCCCCCAAGCTGCCCCATCAGGGCGCCGTAGCGATGCTAACACCGAGGCCAGGGTGGGTAGAAGGTGGAGCCGGCGACCAACTTCCGGGCGCCGCCACCGCCAGGCCAGTTGTTCGATGAGAGTGCCTGGACAGTTGCTGCCTTGTTGTTCCGTGCGTCCACTGACGCTACCCAGAGCACTGTCATGGATGCGCAGAGATAACATCAGTCGATCATCGACACAAAGAGCTCTCATTTTTTAACTCAGAGTCGCAGCCTCGGATATTTGAGTCACCCAAAGAAAACGACCGACTACCCGGCGCAGAATCTGATCAACAATGGAGCCCAAAGCATCGAATTGGATGGATATGACGACCGTCACCAAATCCAGTCGTCAACCTCGGACCCGCGACCGGAGTAGCCCGTGGGAATACCCCCATGGCAATCAAGTCAGCTGATCTCATTTGATCGACAATGTCGACGAGGATGACCGACGGGAGCAAGGACGCCGAAATGATCAGCACTCGTCCCGACAAATTGGATAGCTAGCCAAATATTTAGCGGACTGATTCGCGACGCGCCCGGACGGCTACCGTGAGCGACAGTGATGAGATTCGCGGTGGAACTGGTCCGGATCGGCGTCAGGAATGATCTGTTAGGCTTTTCTCGATAGCGCAGCATCGCGAGTCGGGGGGTACTCGTGGAGGTAGCGCACTTCCACCGGTAGCGCCGTTCCAGTGGTAGCGCCGTTCGCGCAGGTCACCACATCCCCCGCTCCACGGAGATCTACCGTCTGCCGACGCCGGAGTCCCCGGGCCCTGGCGTCACGCGGGAGAACGATCCCGCCCAGCAGACCCGGTATCGGCCGTGCAGCAATCGCCATGACCGAGCAGATCTCCCCGGCAGACCATAGTCACAGGGAGAATTCACTGCCAGGATCACGGGGACGACGGAAAGTGACCAGACCGCTCGCCCACCCACCAGTGGTGCCCGACGCGCTCAGGCCGGACGGGGGACGCCCATGACACAGGGCATCGACCCGGAGATGACCGCTCGCCTACGCCGGCCACCGGCACCCCGCGACCCGTCGCGCACGCGGTCGGGCGCACTGTCGTCGGGCGCACTGTCGGATGACGTCGGGCCCGCCTCGGCGCACGACCACACGTCCGCTGAGGACCATGTCTCGGCGCACGATCACACGTCCGCTCGCAACGAGGACACCCAGCGGATTCGCTACGTCCCGATGGACCGGGCCCGAGCCCGGGGGCACCGCGTGGCGGCCACCGAGGCGGATGGTGGCCCGGGCGTCGAATCGGCGCTTTCCTCGGCCCTTCGCCTGACCGACAAGACCATGATCATCCGCTTCCGGTCTCCAGCCGACCTGCCGCTGCCCGTCTGGATGCCGCCACCCGGGTCGGCTCCGACCGGCCCGGACGCACCGCCCGGCACACACCACGCGGCTGGCAGGGACCATGCGGCCGGCACAGACAGCTCGGCCGGCACCACCGGGTCGGCCGGGCCGGAGCCGGTAGCGGCGCCGGTAGCGGCGCCGGGCGGCGCCGACAACCTGACCCGTAGTTCGATGATGCTGATGCTCGGCAGCCTCGCGGCGGCCGGTTTCGGCTTCCTGTTCTGGATCGTCTGTGCCCGGATCTACACCCCGGTGGAACTCGGTCAGGGCACGTCGCTGATCTCGGCGGCGGGCATGATCGGCTATCTCAGCATGCTCGGCCTGAACACGTCGTTCATGCGGTTCCTGCCGACCTCCGATCTCGATCTGCGTCGACGGCGGATCGGGGTCGGGTTCGTCCTGGTCCTGCTGGTCGCCGTGGCGGTGTCCAGCATCTACCTGCTGGGGCTGCCCTGGTTCGCCCGGGAGCTCCTGTTCGTCCGGGACGATCCGGTCCAGTCGGCGCTGTTCGTCGCCCTGTGCGCGGCGACCTCGCTGAACCTGATGACCAGCGCGACGTTCACCTCGTTTCGCGACGCCCACTTCTCCATGTGGACGGACGGCATCACCACCGGTCTGCTGAAGATGGTGCTGCCGTTCCTGCTGCTGGGTATGGGGGCGTTCGGCGTGTTCGGTTCGTTCGGCGGGGCCAACGCGGCCGCGCTGCTGGTGAGCCTGCTGCTGATGTGGCGGCGCGGCTATCACCCCAGGGTCTCGTTCCAGGGGCGTCCGCTGCGCGGGATGGTGCGCTTCTCCGCCGCCAACTACGCCGCCGCGATGCTGGACCTGATCCCCATCCTGGTCGTTCCACTGATCATTCTGGACCGGCTGGGGTCGGCCGCCGTCGGCTACTTCTACATCCCGTTCCAGATCGCGAACCTGCTGTTCACCGGTGCGTTCATGGTCACCACCGCGCTGATGGCCGAGGGTTCCCAGCACGGCGCGGACCTCGGCGCGCTGCGTCGGCGTTCGGCCCGGATGCTGGCGATCTTTTTGGTGCCCAGCTCGATCGTGATGGCCGTCGCCGGCCCGTCGGCACTGACCGTGTTCGGCAGCGACTACCCGCACCAGTCGGGACGCACCCTGCTGGTACTGGCGCTCGCCGCCGTCTGCGTCGGCCTGAACAGCTGGGCGAACGCGATGCTGCGGCTACAGGGCCAGCTCACCGTGCTGATCGTGACGAACCTGGTGTACGCCGCGCTGATCGACGGGCTGGCCTACGTCCTGGCGCCACGGGGGCTGCCCGCGGTCGCGCTGTCCTGGCTGATCGGTAGCGGCGTCGCCGGGCTGTTCGGCGCGGTGTGCGTGCTGTTCGGCGCCCGCTCGGGCCGACACTCGGCCGCCTCGGTCGATCCCGCCGCGACATCCGGGCGGGCAGGACAGGCTGGGCGGGCCGGACAGACCGGGCGGGCCCGGCGTCACTCCTCCGTGTCGGTTCCGGCCGCGGTCTCCGAGGCGGTCGCCGCCGCGGTTCCCGTTGCCCGGGCCCCCTCGCATCGGCCCGGACATGCTCGCGTTCAGTAAGAGGTATGACGATCGACGCGGTCCGGAGCCGCCCCCGTCTGGTCACCACCGTGCTGGTGGGGGCGGCCGGCCTGCTGCTGCTGTGCGCCGGCGCTCGACTGACCCACCTGGACGACCTGATCGGCTGGCCGTTTCCCGCGTTCAACGCGTTCACCCCGCTGCTGTACCTGCCGGCCTACCCGCTGGCCGCCGTGGCCCTGCTGCGATACGTCCGACAGCGCGGGTCGGACACGCGGGGGCCGGTGGAGGCGACCCGTCCGGCGAGGGCCGTCACGACGGGTGCGGTCGCGGTCGCCATGGTGGGGGTCATCGCGTCGCATCTGGCCTGGACCGTGCCCGAGTTCGTCGGGGCCGGTCAGCGCGCCGGCTCCGCGTCGACGGCGGCATCCGTGCGGCTGATGACGGCCAACGTCAACGGCGCGAACACCGAGGTGGCGCGGATCGCCGGGCAGCTCGACCGGGAACGGCCGGGGCTGCTGCTGCTCGAGGAGTACACGCCGCTGATCGCCGGGCGGCTGCACGGACTCGCGCAGCTGCGCGCCTTCCCCTACGTGGTCGAACGCCCATCCCTGGAGCCCTACGGATACGCGGTCTTCTCCCGGTTTCCGTTGACGGGCCGCCCGGACCTGAACTCGGCCGGTTTCCCGTTCGCCCGGATGGACGTCGCGCTCGGCGGCGGCCGGCACGTCGAGCTGGTCGTCGTGCACACCCGCTCGCCCGTGGGCGCGACCTACACCCGGCGCTGGGCGCGGCAGCTCGCGGACCTGCGCACCGATGCCTGTCAGGCGCGCCGACCGCTGGTGTTCGCCGGTGACTTCAACGCCACCCGCGACCATCGGCCGTTTCGCCGTCTGCTCGCCTGCGGACTGCGTGACGCCCACGATGTGGCCGGCGGTGGCTGGTCACCGACCTGGAGCGCCACCGCCTGGTGGAAGGAGACGACCCGGATCGACCACATCCTGGTCTCCTCCGACATCACCGTCTCCCGTTATCACCGCGGCAGCCCGTTCGGCAGCGATCATCTGCCGATCTCGGCCGATCTGCGGATCTGATTCGCCCACCTCAGGGTCAGAAAGGGGCGCAGATGCACACGCGACTTCCCGCCCGCGATCGGCTTGAACTCGGCACGGTCTCCATGATGGGCCTCGGCCCGGTCCTGATGCCGTCCGTGGACGCGGTGCGCCGCGTGGTCTGGAACCTGGCCGCGCTCGATCCGGGCAACCGTCTGCTGCGGCGGGTGGACCCGGTGCACGGGCGGCTGCTCACCGTCGCGCCCAGCGGTCGGCGCCAGCACCTGCTCGACGTGATCCGTGAGTTCGACGACGATCCGGCGACCATCGGCGATCCGACCCGGGACCCGGAGCGGATCGGCGCCTGGATGGCCGACCGTCACGCCGAGGGTCTTGGGGATCTGCCGTTTCGGTTCTGGGTGGGTCAGCGGTACTCGATGCTCGAGATGTCGCACGCGGTCGGCGACGCCGGCCTGTTCATGGCCACCTGGACGAGCCTGCTGCGCCGCGCCCAGGACGAGGAGCTGCCCACGGAGCTGATCGAGACACCGGTGCGCTACCCGCTGGTGCGCGCCCTGTGGAGGACCTTCGGTACCGGTGTCGGGCCGACCCGTGACCTGCTGGCCCAGTACCGGACCTCCCGCCGCGGCCGACGTGCGACCGTCTCACCCCACGGCCACCGCCATCGCCGCGACCGCGCGGGTGATCCGCGGGCGGGGTCGGCCACGGCATCCCGCCTGGTCAGCGTCTGCGCGACGTCGGACACCGATCTGAGCGACCGGGTACGGCAGTGGCGGGCCCGCAACGCACCGACCGCGTCCGCCAACGGGGTGCTCTACGCGGCGGCGGTCGTCGCCCTGGAACGGTCCGCGCTGCCCCGCCGCGCCCCGGGGCTCACCGTGCTGTTCGACGCCCGCCGCTATCTGCCCGACGGCGCCGCGATCGTCGGCAACTTCGTGGGCTGTGTCACCCTCACCCCGGCGGACTCCGCCTCACCACAGTCGATCACCACGGAGGTCCGGCGTACGATCAGCTGCGGCCGTCCGCTGGCGTCCATCGGCGCCGCCCTGGTCACCAGCGTCGTCCCGGCCCAGCACCGCCCGGGCCGCGCGGACCACCCGCACCGGGCACCCCGGGCGGACCTGTCGGCGGGCGCCGAACTGACCGTCACCTCGCTCGGCGACCTGCCGCTGCTCGCCCACGTCAAGCCGCTGGTCACACCGGAGCGGATGTGGTTGCAGGGCATGGTGACGACCTCCGGTCCGGACGGGCTCACCTGCTCGTTCACCGGGCTCTCGGGGGCCGTCAACGTCTCCATCAGCTTCGACGCGAACCGGTTCGACCCGGCCGCGGTCCGCGGCATCGCGCGGCTGCTCACCGACGATCCGCTGGCGCTGCTGGACGCGCGGGCCGCCGGCATCCACGACACACTGAACCTGAAATCTTACTGATGGTGACCAGTGGGTCGGAGAGGTGGCCGGAGATGGCAGCAGTACCCGGGACGACGTCAGGCGGCGGGCCGCCGGTCGTTCAGGTGGGCGGCTTCTACCCGCCGCATCTCGGCGGCCTGGAGAACGTCATGCGGTCGGTCGCGGAGGGCGTCGCCGCGACCTGCGACGTCCAGGTGATCACCTCGGACTGCGGGGCGACCGGGGTGGCTCGCCGGGAGCGCCGCGGTCGACTGCGCGTCCGTCGGGTGCGTGGGGTCGAGATCGCCCACACCCCGCTGGCACCCGGTTTCCTGCCGCGCATCCTGGCGGTCTCCGACCGCCACGTCGTCCACCTGCACATGGGGCATGCGCTGCTGCCCGAGATCGTGCTGCTCGCCGCCGCCCTGCGCCGCTTTCCCTATGTGGCCCACTTCCACATCGACGCGGACAGGTCCGGTCGGATGGGCGTTCTGCTCCCGCTGTACAAGGCTCTGCTGCTGCGTCCGGCCATCCGGCGCGCGGCCTGCGTGATCGCGCTGTCCGACAAGGTCGCCCTCGACATGGCCCGCGAGTACGCGATCCCGATCGAGCGGGTCCTCGTCATGAGCAACGGGGTGGCCCCCGAGTTCTTCGCCGACCAACCGGACGCGGCACCCGAACCAACCAGAACACCCGAACCAACCGGGGCGACCGGGGCGACCGGGGCGACCGCGATCGCCGGCACGCCGGGCCGGCCGCTGCGGCTGCTGTTCGTCGGCCGGCTGACCCGGCAGAAGAACGTGCCCCGGCTGCTCGAGGCCCTGGGCTCCGTGCGGGCACCCGTCGAGCTCGTCGTCGTCGGTGACGGCGAGGACCGGGAGACGCTCGAGGCCCAGGTCACCCAGCTCGGTCTGCGCAACGCCCGACTGGTGGGCCCCGAGACCGGCGACGCGCTCGCCCGGTGGCATCGCTGGGCGGACGTGTTCGTCCTGTCCTCGGACATCGAGGGTGGTCTGCCCCTGGTCGTCCTGGAGGCGATGGCCGGTGGACTACCGATCATCGCCACCGATGTCGCCGGGGTCAGCGACACCTTCGGCGACGCCGGCATCCTCGCCGCACCGAACGCGGACGCGCTCGCCGCCGCGATCGACCGGATGGCCGCCGACCCGGAGCTGCGGGCCAAGGCCGGCGCCCGCAACCGGGAACGCGCCGAGTCGTTCTCCTGGACCCGGCGCATCGCCGTCCTGCTGGAGCTCTATCGCCAGGTCCACCCCGACCACGATGGCCACCTCGACGTCGCCGCCCTGCGCCGCCTGCTCACGGACGGCTGACCGGACACCCCGCAGCCGGCAGCCCGCCTCAGGCGGTGAGCGCGCCGGTGAGGTAGCCGTGCAGCAGGCGTTCACCCTCGTCGATGGCGGCGAGCTCGACGTACTCCTCGCGGGTGTGCGCGAGGTTGGGGTCGCCGGGACCGTAGTTGAGGGCGGGAATGCCGAGTTCGGCGAAGCGGGCGACGTCCGTCCAGCCGTACTTGGCCACGGGTGTGCGCCCGGTGGCGGCGACGAAGGCGGCGGCGGGGGCGGCGGCCAGGCCGGGTGGGGCACCACCGGAGAGATCGGTGACCTCGCACTCGTATCCGGCCAGCACCTCACGGACGTGCTCGACGGCGGCCTGGGGCGTCCGGTCGGGGGCGAACCGGAAGTTCACCGTGACCGTGCACGCGTCGGGAATGACGTTGCCGGCGACACCGCCGTCGACGCGCACCGCCGACAGGCCCTCCCGGTAGGTGCAGCCGTCGAGGGTGACGCTGCGCGCCTCGTAGGCGGCGAGCCGTTGGAGCAGGGCGCCGGCCTTGTGGATGGCGTTGTCCCCGAGCCAGGAGCGGGCCGAGTGGGCGCGCCGGCCGCCCAGGCGCACGACGACCCGCAGGGTGCCCTGGCAGCCGGCCTCCACCTCGCCGGACGTCGGCTCCATCAGGATCGCGAGGTCACCGTCGAGCCAGTCGCGGTGCTGTGCGGCGAGGCGGCGCAGCCCGTTGCGCGCCGCCTCGACCTCCTCATGGTCGTAGCAGATCCAGGTGATGTCGTGGCGCAGCGCCCCCGGCTCGGTCAGCGGCAGGGTCGCCGCCAGGCGCAGGGCGATCGCCAGCCCGGCCTTCATGTCGGACGTGCCGCAGCCGTAGAGCCGACCGCCCTCGACCCGCGACGGCAGGTTGTCGGCGATCGGCACCGTGTCGAGATGACCGGCGAGCACGATCCGCGAGGGCAGGCCGAGCGATGTGCGGGCGACGACGGCGTCGCCGTCCCGCTCGACGCGCAGCCCACCGATCCGGCCGAGGGCCGCCTGCACGGCGTCGGCGAGGGCCGCCTCGTCGCCGCTGACCGACGGCACGTCGACGAGGCACCGGGTGAGTTCCCCGACCGGCGCGCGTAGGTCCAGATCCATGCCGCCGACCCTACGGCCTGACAGCGTCCGGGCCATCCGACCTTCGGCTACCGTCGGAAGCCTTTCGGCCAGCCGTCGTCCACCACGACCGCGGACGACATCCCGGACAGGCGCCGACGACGCTCGCCGTCGGCGACCCTCTCAGCCTCCGGCGACGCCGTGTTCGCGCAGGATCTCGTTGAGAGCCAGCTTGTCGTGGATCTCGCCCTCGTCCAGGGTGCGCAGCACGACGATGCAGGGCATCCCGAAGTCGCCGGCGGGGAAGGTGCGGATACGGGTCGAGCCCACCGCGACCGCGCGCTCGGGGATCTCGCCGCGCGGATACTCCTCGCCGCTGGTCGCGTCGAACACGTGGGTGGACGCGGTGAGGATCGCCCCGGCGCCGAGCTTGGCCCCACGACGCACCCGGGCGCCGTCGACGACCATGCAGCGGCTGCCGACGAACGCGTCGTCCTCGACGACGACCGGCAGGGCGTTCGGCGGTTCGAGCACGCCGCCGAGGCCGACCCCGCCGGACAGGTGCACCCGCTCGCCGACCTGCGCGCAGGAACCGACCGTCGCCCAGGTGTCGACCAGGGTGCCGGCGCCGACGAACCCGCCGATGTTGGTGTAGCTGGGCATCAGGATCGCGCCGGGCGCGATGTGCGCCCCCCAGCGCACGATTGCCCCGGGAACCACACGCACGCCGTCGAAGCGGGTCTTCAGCGGCATCCGGTCGTGGTAGTGGAAGTCGCCGGCGGCGGACTCGACCATGTCCAGGACCTTGAACGACAGCAGGATCGCTCGCTTGGCCCGCTCGTCGACGACGATGGTGTTGTCGGCGGCGATGGTCGCGACCCGGGCCTCACCGGCGTCGATGGCGTCGACGGCGGCGACGACGCTCTTGCGCGCGTCCGCGTCGTCGGGGGTCAGGTCACCGCGGCGCTCCCACAGCTCGTCGATGACGGGATCGATCACGGAGGCGGCGCTCGAGGCGGAGCCGGCCGCGGTGGCAGGAGAGGAGTTGGAGGTGCTCACGGGCCTGACCCTACGAGGTTCCCGCCGCCCCGGACGGCGGGACCGTCGCACATTACGCCGCAGCCGCCGGCCAGGGCCGACAGCTCAGCGGATGTCGGGCTCGCCGTTCCACGGCCGGTCGGTGCCGCCAGCGCCGTCGCGGCCCTGGGCCTCGTCGTCGTAACGGTGATCCGCCTCGCCCTCGTAACCGGCGGATCCGCCGGGGCCGGTGCGCGGCGGTACCCGTCGTCCGGTGTACGCCCCAGGCCGGCCCTGCTGGTCACCGGGATGAATCGGATAACCACCGGTGTGGGTGTCGGGTTCCGGGCGCGGCGGGTAGCCGGACCGTTCGTCGTGCCCACCGCCGTATTCCGGCCGCGACGGCGCATAGCCGCCACCCCCACGCGGACCGGAGTACACCTCCCGCTGGCCGGAGTAACCCTCACCCTGGCCGCCATAGCCCTCACGCTGGCCGGTGTGGCCCTCGCGCTGGCCGCCATAGCCCTCACGCGGGTCGCGGTAGCCGTTGGCGGACGGTGCGAAGGCACCCGGTGGCTCGGGATAGCGGTTCTGCGCCTCGGTGTACCGGTTCGGCGGCTCGGCGTACCCCTCGGGCACGTAGCCCCCGGACGGATAGCCCTCCGGCACATAGCCCTCCCGGACGTAGCCTTCGGGACCGTAACCCTCGGGTGCGTACCCCTCGGGTGCGTGGCCTTCGGGCGGGTAGCCCTGCGGCGCCGCGGGTCGTCCGGCCGGACGTGCCGGCTGCTGACCGTAGGCCGCCGCCGGGTTGGCCGGTGCCACCTGGGCCGGCTGGGGGTTCGCGGGCTGCGGATGCGCGACCGGGGGGATCATCGCCATCCGCTCGGGCACGGTCGCGACCTGCGAGTCGGGCGCGGTGAGCGCGACCCGCACATGGTTGCGGCCGGCCTCGCCGTAGAACGTGCCAGGAGCGACCAGAACGCCGACGCCGGCCAGCGCGTCCAGGGTGGCCCACGCGTCCTCGCCGCGGGTCGCCCACAGGTAGAGACCGGCCTCGCTGTGGTCGATGGTGAAACCGGCCACGGACAGCGCCGCCGCGAGCACCGCCCGCCGGTTGGCGTACCGGGCTCGCTGGTCGGCGACATGCAGATCGTCCGCGTAGGCGGCCGCCATCGCCGCCTGCACCGGGGTCGGCAGCATGAACCCGGCGTGCTTGCGCACCCCGAGCAGACCGTCGACGAGTTCCGGATCACCGGTGACGAAACCGGCCCGGTAACCCGCCAGATTGGATCGTTTCGACAGTGAATGCACCGCGAGCAGACCCTCGTGTGATCCGCCACACACGTCCGGGTGCAGCACCGAGACGGGCCGGCTCTCCCAGCCCAGCTCGATGTAGCACTCGTCACTGGCGACGATCACGCCCCGCTCGCGGGCCCAGCCCACGACGGCACGCATCTCGTCGACCGTGAGGACCCGGCCGGTCGGATTGCCCGGTGAGTTCAGCCAGACGAGGGTGACCCCGTCCGCGGGACCCAGGACCGGCTCGCAGCGGGCGAGCAACGCCCCGACCTCGTAGGTCGGGTACGCGGGCGTGGGCACCCACACCCGGTCACCGGGCTCGAGCCCGAGCTGACCGGGTAGCTGGGCGACCAGTTCCTTCGTCCCGAGCACGGGCAGGATCGCCCCCGGATCGACGAGAACGCCGAGCCGACGGGCCAGCCAGCCCGCCGCGGCCTCCCGCAGATCCGGGGTACCCCCCGTCTGCGGATACCCGGGGGCATCCGCGGCGCCGGCCAGCGCCTGTTGGACGACGGCCGGCGTCGCGTCGACCGGTGTCCCGACCGAAAGATCGACCAGCCCGTACGGGTGTGTGCTGGCCTTCTCCTTGAAGGACGCGATCTGGTCCCAGGGGAAGTCGGGCAGCCGCACGCGGGAACGAGCCGGTGATCTCAGGACCCTCGAGGTGTTACCCGACCTCCCAGGGCCGCTCAGGACTCGCCCTGGGGAGCCAGCGCGGCGACGGCCGGCGGGTCGAAGCTCAACGCGCCGACCTTCGAGGCGCCGCCGGGCGACCCGAGCTCCTCGAAGAAGTTCGCGTTGGTGTCCGTGAACCCCTTCCACTGGTCGGGGACGTCGTCCTCGTAGTAGATGGCCTCGACCGGACAGACCGGCTCACATGCCCCGCAGTCGACGCACTCGTCGGGCTGGATGTACAACATCCGCCCGCCTTCGTAGATGCAGTCGACCGGGCACTCTTCGATGCAAGCCCTGTCCTTGACGTCGACACAGGGTTCCGCGATGACGTAGGTCACCGGATGTTCCTCCTCGGGCTCACGGGCGACTGAGTCCCTAGTATCGACATGGACAGTTCCGTGTCGACAGCAAGGGCGTGCGCTGGTGGTGTATGTCGTCCGCATCACTCGGGCCGACATCGGCGCGCGAGTCATGATCCGGCGGCGCATCCCCGGGCCCATACCTCTCAGTGATGTTCTCGGGACGCTTCGGTCATGGTCGTCGCGCGTACTGACGGTCGAAACGGCGGAAGGTGCTGCTGTTCAGATTACCGAGGATGACCTCGTAGCGGCACGCGTTATCCCCGCCCGACCCCCCACGCGGCGGTCACGGGACGTGGCCGGAACGCCGATGGGCGAGCCTGCCAGCGATACTCGGACGAACACGGACCCGCCAAATTCTGGCACCATCGTCCGAACCCTGCCGGTCGCAGAGGCGACAATTTCTGGCATGACACAGTCGGTTCCCCCCGCCGCCACCCCCGCGGCGCCCGACGAGGGGGCGCGGGGCCGGTGAGCAGCCGCAGTCACAGCCGCGGCCAGTTCGCCGAGGTGGTTCGCCGTGAGCCCCTCGACCTCGCCGTGGCCTGCCATCTGCTCGCTCTCGAGGCCGACGCCGACGCCGAGGCCAGTGCCGGTACCGCCGCCGGTGCCGCCGCCGCGCCCAGGGCCGAGACCGGCGCCGCAGCCGCCCCCGAGCCGGCTGCCGAGCCCGGCGCCGCAGCGAACGACGCCGCCGCCGGCCTGGTCGATCCGTCCAGCACCCTGACGGCGTTGGACCGGCTCGCCGCCCGGGCCCGTCCGCTGTTCACCGCTCGGGCTACCCCGGCCCGCCCCTTTCCCCGCGTCGACCACGGACGCCCCGTCGGCGCGGGCTCGGCGGGCGGATTCGGGTGGCTCGAGCCGCGGATCGCCGCCGAGGCGTTACACGAGGCCCTCGGCCTGGATGCCGGGTTCGCCGGTTCCGCGGACGACTACGACGATCTGCGTTCCTCGCTGCTGCCCGACGTGCTGCGCCGCCGCCGCGGGCTGCCGATCCTGCTGTCGGTGGTCTGGCTCGAGGTCGCCCACCGCCTCGGCATCGCCGCCTACCCGGTGGGTCTGCCCGGGCATGTCGTCGTCGCGGTCGGTTCCCCGCAGGACTTCGTCCTCGTCGACCCCTTCGACGCCGGACGGCTGCTGACCATCCACGACGCGGCGGCGAAGGTCCGCGCCGCCGGCACCGCGTTCAACCGGTCACATCTCGCCCCGATGGACCCGGCCGACGTCCTCACCCGCATCCTGGGCAACATCCGCGTGCTGGCGGCCCGCACCGACGCGCCCCGGACCAGACTGTGGGCGGTCGAACTGTCCCTGCTGCTCCCCCACCATCCGGCCAGCCTGCGCCGGGAACGCGGCGAACTGCGCATCCGGCTCGGTGACTTCCTCGGCGGCGCGCGGGACCTGACCTCGTTCGCCGACACTGTCGCCGAGGTCGAACCGACCGCCGCCGCCGCGGCCCGGCAGGCCGCCGTCACCGCGCGTGCCCGCCTGAACTAGCGGCCCGTTCGCGCGCCCTGTGGGGGTCGTGGCGCGGCTCAGGTGGCGTCGCGGGGGGCGGGTGCGGCCGGGGTGAGGTAGCCGCCCTGGTAGAAGACCAGGGGCGCGGCATCGTCGCGCCGCTGTTCGAGGTGGACGACCTCGCCGATCACCAGCGTGTGGTCACCACCGGGATGGGTGGCGACCGTGCGGCATTCGAAGACCGACAGGGCGCCCTCGAGCAGCGCCACCCCGGTGTGCGGGCCGACGGTGTGCGCCCATCCACCCAGCCCGTTGTCGCCACCGCCCTGATCACGCTCACGGTCGGCCGCGCGTCGCGCGAAGTGCCGGGACACCTCGGCCATGTCCGCGGCGAGCACCGACACCCCCCAGACACCGGCGGCCAGCAGCGGGGCGTGAAAATGCGCGTCCCGGCGGATACTGGCCAGCACCAGCAGCGGCTCCAGCGAGACGGAGACGAACGAGTTCGCCGTCATACCCAGATGGCGCTCGCCGCTTCGGGTCGTCAGGACGGTCACCCCCGTCGCGAACCGCGCGACCGCCCGACGGAACTCACCCGCTTCCAGAGACGCCTGGACGGCGAACGAACCGTTGCGGGTCTCCTGCGGCAGACTGCCCACCCGACCCACGCTACCGCCGTCCAGCCACTCCCATCGCCCGGACGGCAGGACCCGTGACAACCCGGCACACTTCGGCCCCATCCACCCGCCGACAACACCGCTGGCCACCCCGCGGCGTGCCGCCCCGTCGGGGCCGGCCTCAGCGGAGCGGCGGCAGCGCCGTCAGGCCGCGCCGGGCCCGGCCGAGGACCGTCACCACCACCGGGCACAGCCCACCCAGCAGCAGGAACGCGTACGCGCTGGCAGTGGCCCGCAGCATCAGATCACCCTCGGGCCGCGTGCTCGCCAGCAGCAGCACGACCGGTGTCCAGCCGATCAGGACGGTCATCGGCCCCAGCCGCGTCCCGGTCAGCCAGCGCAGCAGCAGCGCCGCGGCGGTGTTGCCCAGCACGGCCAGGCCGAGCCCGTACGACAGCAGAACGCCCGCGGGACGCGGCCCATCCGCCAGCAGGACCACCCCGTACAGGCCGAGGCCGACCCCGAGCCCGACGCCGAGCGCGTACGCACCGCCGAGAAACAGGCGCCCGGGTTCCTCGGATCGCGTGACGCTCCCCTGACCGCGCGCCGCGTCCGCCGCGCCCGCCGGCTTCGACGGATCGGCCGGCTTCGACGGATCGACGGGGCCCGCGTCCCGGGCGGGTTGTCCGCCTCGGGTGTCCCGGGCGGAGTGTCCGGTTGGACCCGCCGTGCCGCGCCGCGACGACGTCGAGCGCGGCGGCGTCGACCGGGGCGGTGTGGGGCGAGGACCGGGACTGCGGCTGGGCATATGTCGACAGTAGGACATGCCGTGTTCGGACCGACATCCGTCGAACACCACCGGGCCGACTGGATCCCGGCGCGGCAGCGGCACCGGAGGCATCCGCACGCTCAGGTCGTGACAAGCTCCCGCGGAACCACCACGACGTCCACGAGGGCCCCGCGACGCCATACGGTCAGCTCCACCGGCCGGCCGATCGTCTCCTGGGTCAGCAACCGTTGCAGATCACCGGGTGTGACAATGGGCGCGCCCGCCAACGACAGCACCAGATCGCCGGTGAAC
This sequence comes from Frankia sp. AgPm24, assembly GCF_023243055.1. Lineage (NCBI taxonomy): Bacteria > Bacillati > Actinomycetota > Actinomycetes > Frankiales > Frankiaceae > Frankia > Frankia sp. AgPm24. The sequence goes on from NZ_JALKFW010000216.1 coordinate 58,422, forward strand.
AGCCCCGCGACCCCCGCGGCACCGCCCACGATCACCTCGGCGAGCCGCACCCCGTGCTGCTGCCCGGTCAGCCGGGCCACCGCCGGCGGCAGCGGCACCCGCATCCCCGCCACCCCCAGATAGGCACGCCGCACCCGCCCGTCCCGCATCAGGGCCGCGAGGATCCTCCGGGTCGTGGCGTTCACCGGGACGGCGAGTCCCAGCCCGATCCCCGCCACCGCCGTGTTCACCCCGATCACCCGGGCATCGGAGGTGGCCAGTGCCCCACCGGAGTTACCCGGGTTGAGCGCGGCATCGGTCTGGATCACCTCGTCGATCACCCGTGCCGCCGTGCCCGCCCGGGTCGGCAGCGACCGTCCGAGCGCGCTGACCACTCCCGCCGTCACGCTCCCGGTCAGCCCGAGCGGATTACCCACCGCCACCACGAGCTGCCCCACCTGGAGGTTCGCCGCGTCCCCCAGAACCGCCGCCCGTGGCGTGCTCCCCCGTGCCCGCAGCACCGCCAGGTCGGACAGCGGGTCCGCGCCGACCACGTCGAACTCCCGCTCCGTCCCGTCGGCGAACTGCGCGACCCCGACCGCCGAGCCCGATCCCGCCGCCGATCCGGGGCCGCCACCGCGCCGCCCGGCGCTGTGCCCCTCGAGGACATGCGCCGAGGTGAGCAGGAAACCGTCATCGGTGAACACCACCGCCGACCCCGCTCCCACCCCACCCCTGGTCCGCACCCGCAGGCTCGCCACCGACGGCGTCAGGGTCGCCGCGACCCTGGTCACCACGGCCGAGTAGGCATCCAGCGGCTCCATCCCCCGCCCGCCGTCGCGCCGGTCGTCGTCGCGTCTGCTGCTGCCGAACATCCGACCTCCCGGGCCAGACACCCCAGATTTGCAGGGATTACAGCATTACAGACGCTGCTCGACCCGCGACGATTCCCGCTACCGCCCCTTCGGGCCGTCCGACGTCCTTGAACAACCATGGTCGGGTTCCGCCGGGGTCCAGCGGGGAGATCGCCGGGCCCTGATCGTTCGCTGTGCCCGGTGACGCCCGGAGGTCAGGTGACGCCCGGAGGTCAGAGGTCGCCCGGAGGTCAGAGGTCGCCCGGAAGTCAGAGGTCGATGCCGGCCAGGAGGTCCTGCTCGCGGCCGTGGGGGGTGGCGCCGGGGCCACGTTCGCCGGCGGCGAGGACGAAGAGCTCGGTGCCCCAGGCGCGCTGGCCGATGCCGTCCGCGAGGGCGAAGAAGAAGCCGTCGACGGCCATCTGGGTGCGATGGGCGCGCATGGCCGCGATCTTGGCGTCGAGGAAGGCTTCGGCGGCGGTGATCTCGGTGGTGATGGCGTCGTCCTCGACGAAGCGGACGGGGAGATCGTCCACGGAGGCAAGGCCCGCGAAGGGGTTGTCGGTGGTGGCCGCGTCGCGGAAGTGCTCGAAGCCGGCGACCGCCTGGGAGCGGGACATCGCGGTCTCGTAGCGCTTGGCGGGCTGCCAGGCAGCCCCGGTGTCGGGGGCGAAGGACGGGTCGGCGGCGTCGGTGAAGGCGCGGGCGGTGACCTCGTGGGCGCGGATGTGATCGGGATGGCCGTAGCTGCCGAACGAGTCGTAGCTGACGAGCACGTGCGGGCGGATCTCACGGACGATCCGGACCAGCTCGGCGGTGGCCTCGTCGAGGTCGGCCCGCCACAGGCTGCGGGGATGGTCGTTGGGCGGGGTGCCCATCATGCCGCTGTCACGGAAGCGGCCGGGGCCGCCGAGGAAGCGGTGTTCGGTGACGCCGAGCGCGGCGCAGGAGCCGGCCAGTTCACCGATGCGGTAACCGCCGAGCTGGTCACCGAGGTCAGCGCGCAGGTTGACCAGCTCGGGCACCAGGACCTCGCCCTCCTCGCCGAGCGTGCACGTCACCAGCGTGACGGACGTCTCGGGCGCGGCGGCGTAGGAGGCGATCGCGATGCCGGTCGAGATGACCTCGTCATCGGGGTGCGCGTGCACGAACATCAGCCGGCGAGCGGCCGACGCGGCGGAACGCGGGCTGACGGCGGACGGCGGCACGGCGAAGGACGTCACGGTGGTGAACCCTACGGCCCACATCCGACAGTTCCGCGCCGCCGTCCGACGCCTCACATCAGCGGCGGCGCGACCGCAGCTTCTCGCGCTCACCCGCGGTGAGGGCGACCTTGCGCATGCGGACGAAGCCGGGGGTCACCTCGACGCATTCGTCCTCGCGGCAGAACTCCAGCGCCTGCTCGAGGGTGAGGACACGGTGCGGAGTGAGGCGCACCAGCTCATCCCCGGTGGACGAGCGCATGTTTGTGAGCTTCTTCTCCTTGGTGGGGTTGACGTCCATGTCGTCCGCCCGGGAGTTCTCACCGACGATCATGCCCTCGTAGACCTCGATCGTCGGGCCGACGAACATCGTGCCGCGTTCCTGCAGGTTGAACAGGGCGTACGCGGTCGTGGGGCCGCTGCGGTCGGCGACCATGGAGCCGGTGGCGCGGGTACGCAGCTCGCCGAACCACGGCTCGTAGCCCTCGAAGACGTGGTGCAGCAGACCGGTACCGCGGGTCTCGGTGAGGAACTCGGTGCGGAACCCGATCAGCCCGCGCGCGGGGACCAGGTACTCCAGCCGAATCCAGCCGGTGCCGTGGTTGATCATCTGCTCGACCCGGGCCTTGCGCAGGGCGAGCAGCTGGGTGAGGGTGCCGAGGAACTCCTCGGGGGCGTCGATGGTCAGGCGCTCGACCGGCTCGTGCACCTTCCCGTCGACGACCCGGGTGACGACCTGCGGCTTGCCGACGGTGAGCTCGAACTCCTCGCGGCGCATCAGCTCGACGAGCACGGCCAGCTGCAGCTCACCACGACCCTGGACCTCCCAGGTGTCGGGACGCTCGGTCGGCAGCACGCGGATGGACACGTTGCCGACGAGCTCGGCGTCCAGCCGGTTCTTGACCAGGCGGGCGGTGAGCTTCTTGCCGGACCGACCGGCCAGCGGCGAGGTGTTGATACCGATCGTCATGCTGATGGACGGCTCGTCCACCGTGATGACGGGCAGCGGGCGCGGGTCCTCGACGTCGGCCAGGGTCTCGCCGATGGTGATGTCGGGGATGCCGGCGACGGCGATGATGTCACCGGGCCCGGCCTCCTCGGCGGGCACCCGGTCGAGCGCCTGGGTGATCAGCATCTCGCTGATCTTCACTCGCTGCTGGGTTCCGTCGGCACGGCACAGCATGGCCTGCTGGCCGCGGCGGATCGTCCCGTTGTGCACCCGGCACAGCGCGAGGCGGCCCAGGTACGGGGACGCGTCGAGGTTCGTGACCAGCGCCTGCAGCGGTGCGTCCGGGTCGAACGACGGCGCCGGGACGGTCTCGAGCAGCACGTCGAACAGCGGCTTGAGGTCGGGCGAGTCGGGGCTCACACCATCCTCGGGACGGGTCGTCGAGGCCCGGCCGGCCTTGGCGTTGCAGTAGACGATCGGGAAGTCGATCTGCTCCTCGTCGGCGTCGAGGTCGAGGAAGAGCTCGTAGGTCTCGTCGACGACCTCGGCGATCCGGGCGTCGGACCGGTCGACCTTGTTGATGAGGAGCACCACCGGCAGCCGCTTGGCGAGCGCCTTGCGCAGCACGAAACGCGTCTGCGGCAGCGGGCCCTCGCTCGCGTCCACCAGCAGGACGACGCCGTCGACCATGGACAGGCCGCGCTCGACCTCACCACCGAAGTCGGCGTGGCCAGGGGTGTCGATGATGTTGACGGTGATGTCGCCGTAGCGGACCGCGGTGTTCTTCGCGAGAATGGTGATGCCCTTCTCGCGCTCCAGGTCCATCGAGTCCATCACCCGATCAGTGAGCTCGGCATGCTCGCCAAACGCGCCGGACTGGCGCAGCATGGCGTCGACGAGCGTGGTCTTGCCATGGTCGACATGGGCGATGATGGCCACGTTACGAAGATCGGCACGTGTGGACACGGTGGGACGCTCCGGGGCGGACATGGGGCTCTCGACCCCGCACAAAAAGGACGGCGGCGCGCGCGGACGGCGACACCACATTGGGACGGCCCGGCGCACAGACTCCCGCACTCGGGTGGCGGCGACTGCCGTACCACTCCCCATGGTACGGACCCGGCCGCCCATCCATGTCCACCCCACCACCGACCACCCACATCCGCCACCGGATGCCCACCGTCCGCTCACCGGACAGCCACCCCCCGGCCATCGGCCGCCACCCAGTGACCACACTTCGCCCCCTGGCCGCGCCAGCCCCCGGATCCACGGGCGAGCAGGAGCCACGACAGAGATACGTCTAGGACCAGTCGAGGGGGGTGGGAGAGGCGAGAACGTCGCGTAGACGGTCCACCAGCGGGCCGTCGGCGGGCATCCAGGGGACGTCGTCGAGTTCGGCGGCGCCCAGCCAGCGCAGCGCGTCATGGGCGACCAGGCGCGGGCGTCCCCGCGTGATCCGGCCGAACCACACCCGCAGGACCCAGCCGGGGCTGGCCAGATCGACCTCGCCGAGCGGCGGGCCGATCTCGATCTCGACGTCGAGTTCCTCCCGACACTCCCGAGCCAGCGCCTCGTGCTCGCTCTCGCCCGGTTCCACCTTGCCGCCGGGAAACTCCCACATCCCCGCGTAGGCGGACGGCTCCTGGCGCCGCGCGGCCAGCACCCGAGGCCCGGTGGCAGGGCGTCCATCAGGACCGGACGCGGAGCCGGGGTCGGAACGGGAGCCGACGTCCGAGGGGAGGTCGGCGTGGGACGGGGACCCGGGGTGGGGATGGGGGTCCAGGTCGAGCAGGGCGACGGCGACGACCAGTCGGCCCGCCGCTGGCGGGTGGGGGGCGCGGGCACCCGGACCGCGCGCATCCACATTCATGCTGCCGGACTCTCCCAGACTCCCACCGATTTCGGGCGCAGTCCCCTCGGTTGGACACCCCCGAGACGCGCAGACCACCGAAAACCACGACCCTCGGCGGTTCGGAGAGGTCGGCTCGGGGGAGCCCACCTGCATCCGATCATCGCGCCCGGTCGCCTGCCGGCAAGCCCGAGGGCACCGTACGGGGGGCGGATCGCGTCGTCCACAGGGCGGTGCGGCGCAGCAACAATTCACGGTGGACGTGTTCGACTGGACACACCCCGACGTCAGTCTCGACTCCGGCCGGCGGTCGCGCGGACCGTCCGGCCCCCGTGCAAGGAGGACAGCGATGCCGACCAAGCAGACCCGCCTGGACAACGCCGAGGTCGCCGACGCCCTGGCGGCCCTCCCCGGCTGGCTGGGTGACGCCGACCGCATCCAGCTCGAGATCATCGTGGACGGCGACGAGGCCGACGCGATCAGCACCGAGGTGCTGCGGGCCGCCGACGAGCTCGATCATCACCCGGTGATCGACCGTGGCCCCGGCACCCTGACCTTCACCGTCTGGACCCATTCCGTCGGCGGCGTGACCGATCTCGACGTCACCCTCGCCCGCCGCATCTCCCACCTGCTCAGCTCCGCCGGCATCGCCTACTAGACCGCCACCGGACGGCGCACGGTCGCGGCCGCGCCCCCCCGCCCGGCGCGGTTTCCCCACGCC
>NZ_JALKFW010000217.1:0-61635 GCF_023243055.1 Frankia sp. AgPm24
ATCCAGTCGTCCTCGGCGCCGGATTCCGTGCTCGTCGAGCTGGCCCGAGAGACCGAGGCCCTCGGCCCGGCGGCGGGGGGGGGGGGGGCCCCCCCCCCCGGCCCCCCCGCGGACCAGACTGTGGCGGGGAGCGTGACGGGTCGCGTCGTATGTCCACCATGCGCCGTCGAACCAGGCCTCGAAGACGGCGTGGAAGTCCATCGGGGTCAGCCCGGGTGCGTACACGGCGACGAAGCGAGCCGGGATCTGAAGGGCCCGGCACAGGGCCGCGCCCAGATGCGCGAAGTCGCGGCACACACCCTGCCCGGTGAGCAGCGCCTCGGTGGCGCCACTGTGCACGTTGCTGGCGCCCGGCACATACCCCACCCGGCGGTGAATCCAGTCGGTGATCGCCTCGACCCGGGGTCGTCCGGGCGGCAGTTCCCCGAACTCGGCGACCGCGAATCCGACCAGTTGGTCTGACGGGCAGTAGCGGCTCGCCCGCAGATAGGTCAGCTGTTCCAGTCCCGGCAGCGCGGCCGACCCGGCCGACCCGGCCGACGCGAGTGGAACGGGTGGTGCCGGTGGGACGAGCACCGCGCCGAGTTCGGCCCGGTAGGACACCGACACCAGGCCGGGCTCCGCCCGCAGGACATGGACGCGACCGCGGTGCGGGGCGGCCCACTCGGTGGGAGCCGGCCGCACCTCGTGGCCCGCGGTGATCATCAGGTGTTCGTCCCGGATCACTCGGCCGCCCGCGGCGGCGATCTGGACGGCGATCTCCGCGGGCTCGCTGACCTCGAACGTGAGGTCACAGCTGATCACCCGCTCGGTCGGCCTGCCGTCGAACGGGTCGGACGGTCGCCCACTCGCGGTGTGTGGATCAGTCATCACGCGACGTCACCCCGAATTGGACCGGTCCGCCAGCGTGGCCGACCGGACATGAAACAGGGCAGCACGCGGCAGAACCGCGTGCTGCCCTGTTTGTGCAGCCGATGCGACGTCAGGCGAGCTGAACGTTGTCGGCCTGCGGGCCCTTCTGGCCCTGCACGATCTCGAACTGCACGTTCTGGCCCTCGTCAAGGGACTTGTAGCCATCCGCGATGATCGCGGAGAAGTGGACGAACACGTCCGGACCGCCGCCGTCCACAGAGATGAACCCGAAGCCCTTCTCCGCGTTGAACCACTTGACGGTACCCTGCGCCACGATCGATCTCCTTGCAGCTGTCCCGGTAGACGTCTCTCGTCTCCCGGTCTCGCACCGGCTGCGGAATTATTCCTCATCCGGCCGTTCCGTTCGACGATGCATGACGTTCATACAGCGGAGAACAGACAACGACACCACCCTACCCGTCCCGGGTGCCGAATGTCCCGGCGCACGCGGTCCAGGTTGTCCGTGGCCGGGCGGACGCCCCGGTGGTAACGGCAGGTTCGTACCGGCCACGGGGCGGTCCCGCCCCGCCGGCGGATGCCCCGACGGCGACTGCCTGGGGATGGTTTGTCATGTTATGGGGCGATAGGCGGGTCGCGGGCGCGGGCGGGGTGGGGGCGGAGGTGTGAGGTGGTGCGATCGACAGCGTGCCCGCCATCCACCGAGCTCCGTCCGCCGGCGCCGGGCCGTCCCGCAGGAGCGGTCCGGCCCGCTCGCGCCAGGCGGGATCTGCTCCGCCGCTGCGTCCTCCCGGTCGGCCACGGCCGGTCGGGAGGGGCCTCCCGTTCATTCCAGGTACGGGGGCCCATCGGGCCCACCGCCCCCCACGCCCCTAGTTCTGGCTGGCCCGCACCGCATCTCGCCACGATGTGATCGTGTCTCCTCGGGTGGCATCCGAACGTCCGGTACATCGTGATCGCGCCAGCGGAGGACGTCCGTTCTCGGCCGGGCGGCTATCCCCGACCCGGCTACGGCCGTGGCCGCGAGAAAGCCGCCTCCCGCGTATGCCGAGGCTTGTTGGGAGTGCGGGGGCCCTGTTCCCTGAACAACCCTCGGCATGGCACTGAACACCCCTCGGCAGGAGTCGCTGATCCGCCCCGCGACGACTCTGCCCGGTCGCCGGAAAATCGCAAAAAAGGGTAAGTGACAACAGGGGTGACAAGAAGAGCGGGTGGGGTCCGAGCGGGTGTGGGCGGTCGTCAGGCGGAGGGGGACGCCGATGTCGGGGCGGCGGTGCCGGGGATGGCGCGGTCCGATGGGCCGTGGCGGGTCCAGCGGTCCTCGATGTGTGCGAAGCGCCAGACGGCGAGTGCGATGACCCAGGTGACGATGAAGACACCGACGATGGTGTAGCCGGCGTAGTCGAGATTGATACCGGCGATCCAGGCCAGCGGGCCGGTGGAGATGTCGAGGCGGTCCGCGAGAACGCCGACGAGTTCGATGGTGCCGATGACGAGCGCGACGACGACGGAGATCGTGGTGATCGTCAGGTTGTAGAAGATCTTGCGGACGGGGCGGGCGAAGGCCCAGCCGTAGGCGGCGTTCATGAGGACGCCGTCTACGGTGTCCATCAGGCACATGCCGGCGGCGAACAGGACCGGCAGCACGAGGATCGTGTAGAAGGGCAGGCTGAACGCGGCGGCGCCACCGGCGAGGACGAGCAGGCCGACCTCGGTGGCGGTGTCGAAACCCAGACCGAACAGAACACCGATCGGGTAGATGTGCCACGGTCTGGTGACGGTTCGGGTCAGCCGGCCGAGGAAACGGTTCATCAGACCGCGGGAGTCCAGCTGCCGTTCGAGTTCCGCCTCGTCGTAGTGCCCGGCGCGCAGGTCGCGGAACACCCGCAGAATGCCGAGCAGCGCGGCCAGGTTGAGGATGCCAAGAATCCACAGGAAAACGCCCGACACCGATGGTCCGATGACACCGGTGATGGTGTGCAGTCGGGAGGAGTCGTCCGTCACCGGTCCGAGCAGGGAGCGGACGCCGACCGAGAGCAGGAAGGTGAGCGCGAAGACAACGCTGGAATGTCCGAGGGAGAACCAGAAACCAACCGACAGCGGACGGCGGGCCCGGGGGAGCCCGGCGTCCTCGCCCGCGATGCTGTCGGCGAGGAGTTTGCGGGTGGTGTTGTCGACGGCGGCGATGTGGTCGGCGTCGAAGGCATGGCGCAGGCCGAAGGTGTAGGCGAGAACGCCGACGCCGGCGGTGAAGACCCGGTGGTCGCCGCCGAGTGCGTAGCTGTGCGGGGTGACCAGGGTGAACAGGGCGACAAAGCCCACGGCGTGCAGCAGGACGACGAAGGTGCCCATGCCGGCCAGCGAACGCCGGTCGGCGGCGGTGAGGCTTTGTCGGAACGAGGCCGGCCGGGCGGCGCCGGGCGCGGAGCGGGCCATGCGATGCCTCCTTGCTCGCCGGGGCCGAGTGATCGCCGAAGTCGGTCATGTCCGGCTGATGCGGCCTTCGCGACTATCCTGCAGATGCGACAGGGTTGCAAATGGCTTGACCTGTTCGGCGCGGTCACCATTGCCGCAGCCGAAGGTCCCGCGTCCGGTGTGGGTGGGTGGGTGGGTGGTCCGTCGGGTCCGCGTCGCGGATGCCCGGTCAGTGCGGGTCGGATCGCAGCTGTGTCACGATCTGGGTGTCGGGTATATCGGCATCTTTTCAAGATCGAAAAGGGTGGTCGGGCGCGTGAGCGGTGCTCAGTTGGTCATGGGAGCAAGTGGGTTTCTCGGCTCACATGTGACCCGGCAGTTAGCCGAGCGTGGCGATGATGTGCGGGTGTGGGTCCGGCGGTCCAGCTCGTCGAAGGCCTTCGACGACCTGCCCGTGCGGCGTCACCACGGCGATCTCACCGATGACGCGGCGCTGCGCGAGGCGATGCGCGGTGTCGACACGGTGTACTACTGCATCGTGGACGTCCGGGCGTCGCTGCGGGACCCGGCGCCGCTGTTCGCCACGAACGTCGACGGCCTGCGACACGCCCTGGACGCCGCCGTCGAGGAGAAGGTGCGGCGGTTCGTCTTCTGCAGCACCGTCGGCACGATCGGTCGTGCCCCCCAGGGTGGTCCGGCGAACGAGGATCATCCGCATACCTGGGCGGAGCTGGGCGGCCCGTACATCCGGTCACGGATCGCCGCCGAGGAGCTCGTCCTGCGTTACTGCCGTGAGCGGGATCTGCCGGCCCTCGTCATGTGCGTGTCGACGACCTACGGACCGCAGGACTACGGCACGGCGCACGGCCAGATGGTGGCCGATGCGGCGCGCGGGCGCATGCCGATTCATTTCGGGGGCGCGTCGATGGAGGTCGTCGACATCCGAGACGCGGCCCGGGCCTTCCTGCTCGCCGCGGAGAAGGGTCGCGTCGGCGAGCGCTACATCATCAGTGAACGGTACATGTCCTGGCGGGACGTGCTGGTCACCGCGGCCACGGCCGGCGGCGCGAAACCACCGCGGTTCGGCGTGCCACTCCCGATGCTCAAGGTGATCGGCCGTGTCTCGGACGTCGCCGCCCGGGTGCTGCGCAAGGATCTTCCGATGAACAGCGTCACCACCCGTCTGATGTACTTCATGCCGCCGTTGGACCATGCGAAGGCGACCCGTGAGCTCGGCTGGCATCCGTCCCCGACCCCGGATGCCATCCGTGACGCCGCCGTCTTCCACCTCGCCCAGGAACCGGCGGCCGCACCGCGTTAGCGCATCCTGGCGTAGCGGTGGGATCGCGGTGGTAGAACGCTCCTTGGTCGTCCCGATGGGGCGTTCCGATGGGGCGTTCCGACCCGAGGAGAATCCGTGCAGGCACTTGTCCACGATCCGCACCAGCCGGCTGGCCTGCGTCTGGCGGAGACGGCGGACCCCGTCCCCGGCCCCGACGAGGCGCTGGTCGAGGTGCGGGCGGCCTCGTTGAACTACGGCGAGGTCGCCTATCGTGGGCTGCACGCGAAGCCCGGTGAGGTGCACGGGTGGGATGCGGCCGGGATCGTCGTCGCCGCGGCCGCGGACGGTTCCGGCCCGCCGGTCGGCACGCCGGTGGCGACCTTCGGCTGGCGTGGGGCCTGGGCGAGTCTGCGGGCGGTGGCGACCGCGGAACTGGCCGTGCTGCCGGCCGGGCTTGACCTCGCGGTGGCCGCCGCGACTCCCGTCGCCGGGGTGAGCGCGCTGCGGGCGGTCCGTCGCCTCGGCGCGGTGCTTGGCCGGCGGGTGCTGATCCTCGGTGCCTCCGGTGGGGTGGGGCGTTTCGCCGTGCAGTTGGCCGCCCGGGCCGGCGCGGACGTCGTCGCCTCGGTCGGCAGCCCCGCCCGCGGCGAGGGCCTGACGGATCTCGGTGCCACCGAGATCATCGTGGGCCCGACGAGTCTGGCTGGCACGGTGTACGGCGTGCTGGACAATGTCGGCGGGCAGCAGCTCGCGGACGCGTTCGCCCGCCTCGAACCGGCCGGGATCGCGATAGCCATCGGCAGGGCGTCCGGGGAGTCGACCACCATCGACTTCGAGCAGGAACGCCTCGGCTCCGCCGGTAAGCGCATCGAACCGTTCATCATGGGGGGTGGCGTCGGCGACGATCTCGCCTATCTCATCCGGCTGCTCGAACGTGGTGAGCTGGACCCGCAGATCGGCTGGCGAGGTTCCTGGCAGCGGGCGCCGGAGGCCGTCGAGGCGTTGCTGTCCCGCCGGGTCGCCGGTAAGGCCGTCCTCGAGATCCCGGGCTGAGTCCAGCCGAACCTGGCCTGGAACGCGTCAGCCCTGGAAGGGGGCTGGAACGGGAGTCGGGTCGCTCGCGGTGCGCAGGGCGGCGAGCTCCCGGGCGACCCGTTCGGCGTGCGCACGCTCGTCCGCGCGGGCCCGGCGGGGGCTCCACCGGCCACTCAACAGGGCGACGGACGGCAGGAACACCAGCTGGCCGCCGATGCAGATCCACCACCAGCGCTGCCACTGGCGCGGACCGTCCCGCTGGGCCCTGGCGACGCTGGTGCCGTGTGCGCTCAGGTAGGCGAGGTCCGCCGGGGCGATCGCGGCCCGCGCGGCGGCCAGGATGTCCCCGTAGCGCTGGACGAGAACCAGGTCGGCGCGTACCGCCGGGTCGTTCAGGCTGGTGAGCAGGCTGATCGCGGCGGCCTGATCCACGTGGAGCACCCGGACGAGGTCGCCGAGGGCGGCGCCCACCGCGGCCAGATCGGCCGGGTCGGTCTCGAGTGTGCGCAGGGTGGCGGGCCTGATCGCCCGGGCCGCGGTGATCTGTCGAGCACGTGTCCGGACCGCCGTGGCGGCGGCCGCGGCTCGCGCGGGGCTCGCCCCCTGCTGGGCTGCCACCTCGCGTAGCGCGTTCGCCAGCGCGCCGATGTCGTTCGGGTCGCGGGCGAGGACGGCCGACGTCCGTGCGTCGAGCGCCGAGAGAACGGCGACCTGGCGGGGATGAGCGGCGGCGATCGCCCGCACCCGCTGCCCATGGTCGACCAGTGTGGACGTCGAGGGCAGCGTCGCGAGGAGGCCGACCAGGCCCAGCGCCACGACCAGGCGCAGGATCCATCCCCAGAGCGCGAGCCCTCGCGCGGTGGCGGCCGGGCTGATTCTCTCGACCGTCTCGGTGAACGCCGCCATCCAGGCGACATAGGTCAGGCCGCCGCCGACGGACATGATGACGAAGTAGCCCGCTATCGTGTGATAGCTGGCGTCGGCGCGTGTCGCCGAAAGCGCGAACAGGATGTTTCCCGCCACACTCAACGCCGTGCCGACGACCATGAACGGTTTGCGGACCCGTAGCCGGTCCGTCAACAGACCACCCACCACCAGGGCGATCGCGTTCGAGATCCAGAACCAGTTCGCCAGGGCGTTGGCCCGCGATTCCGAATAGCCGTAGGTCGTCGCGAAGTACACGACGACGAAGCCGACCAGGGTGTAATAGAGCAGAAGGAAGACCGCGATCGCGAGCGCCGACACGAGCACGTGTGGACGGGCCACCCGCCGCCACGACCCCTGGGCGGTCACGGCCGGATCGAGCCCGCTCGCCCGGGCCTCGACGAGGCTCTGGTCCCGCGGGCTCACCATCAGCTGATCGCGAAGGCCTGGCGTGAGCTCGCGCAGACCGCACGCGGCGGCGCCGAGGACGACCACCCCGACAACCCCGCAGACGTGGAACTGGAAGCGCCAGTTCGGGTGCTGATCGAGGGTGTTACTGGCGATCACGGTGCAGGTCAGGCTGCCCAGCACCGGCCCCAACGTCCAGAAGCCCATGGCGAGCCCCCGGCCGAGCTGCGGGGAGAAGTCACGGACCAGGGCCGGCGTGGCGACCAGCGCCATGCCCTCGACGAAGGCGAGCGCGGACGCGAGCACGGCGAACCAGAGCCGGCTCGGGGCGTTCGGCAGCCCGAACAACACCAGCAGGGCGACGGTCAGCAGCCCACCGACGACCAGGTTCGCCCGGCCGAACCGGTCGACGAGCCCGGCGAACAGGGCGGCGAACGCGCCGGCGACATTCGCGACGATGGCCATCACCACGAAGGTCGTGAACGAGAAGTCGTAGTTCCGGATGATCTGGGTCGCGACCGTGCCCTGGGTGTAGAGCGCATAGTAAAGATAGATGGTACTAATGACCGCGATAGTCAGGCAGCGACGGCGATACCGGGCGTTCGGATAGTGCTCCAGTTGGCGCCACCCTGGCCGTCCGCCGCCGTGGGTCGCCGCCGACGGGCTGTCCCCGGTGCTGCGCGCCGTCAGCTCCACCGCTTTCCCCGCACAATCATGGGACGAGGGAAGAAAAGCGCCGCGGGGCGGCATCGAACTGTCGGTGGCGGCGAAAGAAAACACCGGATCTACCACGGCGCGAAATGCTAGGCGGTCGATGTCCCGCCGACAAGCAGCAGGGGAGTGGCGAGGATGAGCAGTCCGGCCACGGCGATCGCGGTGCGCGGGCTGGTCGCGTCGGCGAGCAGCCCGCCCAGGGCGGTGAGTGTGGCGATGGCGGCGCTGGTGCTGATCGACCAGGCGGTCAGCGTGCGGGCGACCCGGTCGCGTGGTGTCCGCTCGAGCCGGTAGGCGGCGAGTACCGGGGAGTACAGACTCATGCTGATGATGATCGCGAGTTCGACGACCATCACGGTGATCAGCCCGCCGATGCCGGGCTGGACGAAGGCCAGCCCGACCAGCCAGAGTGCGCGGGTCGTACCGATGACCCGGAACACCCAGCGCTGACCGCGGCGGGCCACGACCCGCCGGGCCAGCCGCGAGCCGATCAGCCCGCCGAGGCAGGGTGCGGCGAACGCGAGCCCGTACTGCCACGCCGGCATGCCGAACTCACCGAGCAGCAGCACCGCCAGCAGCGGCTCGGTCGCCATGATCAGCCCGTTGACCAGCATCTGGTTGACGAACAGCGCCCGCAGTTCGGGGTGCGCCCACAGGTGCCGCCAGCCCTCGAACACCCCGCCCGGCGGGTCCGCCCGCCGGGGGTGGCGGCCGGTCGCGGGCATGTCACGGTGATCCGGGCCGGCAGTGCTGCCGGCCCGCGGGCTGTTCCCGGTCGCGTGGTCGGTGCGGTCCCGGGCCGCGGACGGGTCGCGTTCGGCCGCCCGGTCGCGGCTCGCGGCGACGCCGCCGGCGGAGAGCAGGTAGCTGACGGCGTCGGCCAGCACGGTGGTGACCGGACCGAACAGGCCGATCGCCGCCCCGCCAAGCGGCGGCCCGAGCGCGAGCGAGCTCCAGTTCGTCGATTCGAACCGCGCGTTCGCCACTACCAGGTCGGCGGACCGAACCAGCTCCTTGAGGCGGGCACCGCTGGCCGCGTTGAACGCGATCTTCGCCGCGGCGGCCACGATCGAGACGATCAGCAGTTGCGCGAAGCCGAGCCAGCCGAGCGCGTAGGCCAGCGGAACCGAGATCATCGCCGCGAACCGGACCAGGTCCATCCCGATCATCACCGCCGCGCTGCGACGGGCCTCCACCCACGGGCCGAGCGGCACCGCGAGCAGTGCTCCCACCGCCGGCCCGACCGCGGCCAACGCCGATACCTGCGCCGCGCCCGCGTGCAGCACCACCACGGCGATCAGCGCGAAGGCACCGAAACCCAGGGCCGTCCCGTAGGCACTGACCGCGTAGGACGCCCACAACCACCGAAACCGCCGTCCCAGAGACTGTCCGGGCACCCGCGCTCCTCTCCAGCGTGCGATTTTGCTCGAAAGTGGTCCTGGCCGAAGCTACGGTGATGAGGTGGTGGCCAGGGGAGCGTGGCGATGACGACTCGATCGGACGGCGAGGGCTGGCCGGCTGGCCGGCAACGGCCACTGTTCCTCTACGACGGGGACTGTGGGTTCTGCACCCGCTCGGCCCAGTTCATCCGATCGGCGGTGCGCCCCACCGTCGACATCGAGCCCTGGCAACGCATGCCACTGGCGACGTTGGGTGTCAGCGCCGGGCAGGCCGGCCGCGCCGTCTGGTGGATAGGAGCACACGGGCAGCGAGCATCCGGTGCGGCGGCCATCGCCCTCGTGCTCGGTCGGTCCGGCCGGGTGGGGGCGCGGGGAGCGGCGTGGCGGATCGCCGGACGTGTTCTCGCGGTTCCGCCGGTCTCCTGGGTGGCTGCCGGGGTGTACCCGGTGGTGGCGGGCAATCGCCATCGTCTACCCGGCGCGACGGCCGCGTGCGCCGTCCAACCCGGTGGTGCGCCAGGCAGGTGAGCGGCCAGCCGTCGGCGCCATGGCCAGCCGGCCAGCCGGACGGCCGAGGGAGCCGGCTACTCGCCACCACGCGGGTCACCCGCGGGGGTTTCGCCGCCCTGGGCGTCGGCGGGCCGCGCGGGGGCAGCGCCGTGCAGGGCGCTCAGGCAGAAGGCCCAGACCTGCTCACCGATCTGCCGGCCGGATTCGGCCCGGGGGGCGTAGGAGCAGTGGTGGTAGACCGATTCGACCAGCCTGGTGATGAGATCTGCGCTGCGCTGCGCGCTGCCGACCGGGAGCTGGCCCGTGGCCTCCGCGGCCTTGATCTCGCGGGAGACCAGGTCGGCGAACGCCCACCGGGCCTGCACCGACTCGGTGGGATAGTGCTGATGGAGCCGCCAGCGTTCGCCGCTGAGGAACCGCCCACCGGCCGTCGCCGCGCCGGGTGAGTCGAGTAGGGCCAGCGTGGCGACGATGTGATGGTGCAGCCGGTCGACCGGGTCGCTGATCTCGGCGGTGGCACGCTCGTGCCAGGTCGCCTGCTCGACCACCAGCTGCTCGTAGACGGCGAGCAGGACATGGTCCTTGCTCTCGAAGTAGCGGTAGAAGGTCTGCATCCCGATGCCGGACTCCTTCACGAGTTCCTGCATCGTGAAGGAGCCATCGCCATGCTCGGTCAGAGTACGCGCGGCGGCGACGATCGCCTTGATCTGCTCCAAGCTCCGTGACCGTGACCGCTGCACCCTCGGCGACCGATCCGCAGCGCGTTCTGCCCAGGACATCCGTCGACAGTACCGGCGATCGGATGACGTGCGGCTGTCAGCCCTGACCAAGGTCGGTTCCGGCGGGTGCAGCGAGTCGGCCACAGCCCTTGCGTGGCGGTCGGACCTGGTCGCCCCGACCGGGCACCGCCGCGGCTGCCCGAGCCATCCTGTAGATCAGATTAATCGCAGTTGGGAAACGGGCTATATCAGGTTGGTAGAAGTTGCTTGCCGCTTTGTGTCGTGCCAGCATTCGACTGCCTGACCAAGGTGGGAGCCGGGTGGGCCGGGACACGCATGATCCGATGGTGTGCGCATTGCTGCGTGTGGTGCTCCGTGTGCGGACTGTCATGTGCGGGCGGTCGTGTGGGCTTGGTTCGACTCCCGTAGCAGGTTATCGACGGCACGGAGCGACGGACTCAGAGATTAGGAATCATATGCGGACAGCTTGGAATCGGTTGGGCACGCTTGGTCGTCGCGGCGCTTCGGGGCAGGCTCGGCCCGCTCGGTCGGGTCCTCGCGCCGGTGCGGCTGTGGCGGCGGTGTCCGCGGGCGTGCTGCTGGCCGTCGCGGCCGGCTGCGGCAGCAGTGGTAGCGACGGCGGGAGCGGCGGCGCGAGCGCGGCCGACGCCTCGTCCAGTGCGGCCCTGCTCGGTCCGGCGGCGCCGGCCTCGGGCGCGCCGGTGAAGATCGGCCTGATCTCGGACGGCAAGGCCGCGTCCAGCGACACATCGGTCGAGCTGCGGGTCGCGGAAGCGACGGTCAAGTACTTCAACGCGCACAAGGCCGGCATTGGTGGCCGGCCGATCGAGCTGGTCACGTGCTCGACCGCGAACGAGGCCAGCAAGGGCACCGACTGCGCGAACCAGGCGATCGAGCAGAAGGTCGCGGCCGTGGTCGTGGGTGCCTCCGCGGTGGCCCAGGCGGTGTGGACGCCGCTGCACGCGGCGAAGATCCCGGTGCTGTTCTACTCGACGAACGACCCGGAGCAGCTGAAGGACGCCCAGTCGACCTTCACTCTGGGTGACCCGAACACCCTGGTCGCGGACGCCATCCTGCCCTTGGCCGCGAAGGCGAACACCAGGAACCTGACCGCTGTCGTCATCGACGTTCCGCCGGCGCTGGCCCAGTTCGAGGGCGCGAACGCCGAGGCGTTGAAGAAGGCCGGCATCAAGCTCAAGCTCATTCCGATTCCGCTGGGCACCGCGGACATGACCCCGCAGCTGCAGAGTCTGTCGGGTTCCGCGCCGGGTGTGGTGGAGGTCGTCGGAAACGACTCGTTCTGCATCAGTGCGTTCAACGCGCTGCGCACGGCCGGTTTCACGGGCCCGTTCTTCGCGATCCCGCAGTGCATCTCGGATGCGACCCGCAAGGCGGTTCCCTCCGATGTGCTGGAGCGGATCACCGTCGGGGCGGCCGCACCGGTGAACAACGACAACCCGTCGACGCGGCTTTACCAGGCCGTCGTGGATGCCTACGGCAAGAACATCAAGGCCGACGATTCATCCGGACTGAACATGTTCTCGGAACTGAGCGCCTTCCAGGTCGCGCTGGCCGACATCAAGGGTGACATCACACCGGCCACCGTGATCTCGACGTTCAAGTCGATGCCGGAGAAGGAGATTCCCGGTGCCGGCGGTCTGAAACTGCGCTGCAACGGCAAGGCATACCCTGCCACGCCCGCGCTCTGCGTCCGTGGCAGCCTGACCGCGCAGCTCGACGGCAAGGGCAACCCGGCCTCCTACCGGGTCGTCGGCTACACCCCGATCCCCTCCTGAGCGGGTACCTGCCGGGCGGCATCCTGTGTGTGGTGGCCCGCGAGTGGCGCTGCGGCGACGGCCGGCCCTGGGCACTGAGCTGAGTCCGGGCCGGGACCGTCGCCCTACCTGAACGCGGCTGCTGGCTTGGTCGGCTGTGCCAGCGCACGCGACACCCGATGCCAGGGGTCACGCGATCACGCAATGTGACCGCGCGACCCCTGGCATCTTCAATCCGGACATAAAACCCCATAAGCGTGCAAACGTCATTATCGATTTCTGGTGATCGCGTTTATCGTCTGGGTGAAATTTGCCTCCGAATGTATGGCATGTCACACTTGACCTCCCCGGCGGGTGCCATCCGGGCTGGTGGGGCGTGCTCGGTCCGTCTGGAGTCCGGACCCCCCTGGTGCCTATGTGTGCCTTCGTGCGCCGGCGACTGTGAAGCGACGGACAAGCGGACTGGGGATCAGATGCGGACATTCGGAAGTCGGCTCGGTACGTTCGGTCGTGGTAACGCCCCACGGCGGGTCCACCCCGGGGGCTCAGGGCCCCGTCAGAGCGCGGTCGTGGCGGCGTTATCTGTTGGCGTGCTGTTAGCGGTGGCGGCCGGTTGCGGGAGCAGCGGCAGCGATGGTGGTGGCGCCGACGCCTCGACCTCGGCGAGCGCCTCGAGGAGTGCCTCCCTGCTGGGGCCGGTGGCGAAGGCCTCGGGGGCCCCGGTGAAGATCGGCGTGATCTCGGACGGCAAGGGCGCCGCCAGCGACACGTCGGTCGAACTGCGGGTGGCCAGCGCGTCGGTCAGGTACTTCAACGCGCACAAGTCCGGTATCGGCGGCCGGCCGATCCAGCTGTGGACATGTGTGACGGCGAACGAGGCCAGCAAGGGCACCGACTGCGCGAACCAGGCGATCGAGCAGAAGGTCGTGGCCGTGCTGGTCGGTGCCTCGTCGGTCTCCAACGCGGTGTGGGCATCGCTGCACGCGGCGAAGATCCCCGTGCTGTACTTCTCGACGACCGATACGGAGCAGCTCAAGGACTCCCAGTCGACCTTCTCCCTGGGCGACCCGGTCGGTTTCATCAGCAGTGGAATCCTTCCGTTGGCCCAGAAGGCCGGGACCAGGACCCTGACCGGGATCATCATCGATGTTCCACCGGCGCTGACCTCGTTCCAGGGCGAAAGCGCCGAGGTACTGCGCAAGGCCGGGATGACCTTGAAGCTCATCCCGATTCCGTTGGGCACCGCGGACATGACCCCGCAGCTGCAGGGCCTGTCGGGTTCCGCGCCGGGTGTGGTGGAGGTCGTCGGGAACGACGCGTTCTGCATCAGCGCGTTCAACGCGCTGCGCACGGCCGGTTTCACCGGTCCGATCTTCGCGGTCTCGCAGTGCATCTCGGACGCGACCCGCAAGGCGGTTCCGGCGGATGTCCTCAGGCGGGTCACCGTGGTCGCCGTCTCGCCGGTGAACAATGACAACCCGTCGACCCGCCTCTACGAGGCCGTCGTGGATGCCTACGGTAGCGATATCAAGACGGATGACTCGTCTGGGCTGAACATGTTCGCGCAGTTCAGCGCGTTCCAGACCGCACTCGCCGACATCAGGGGTGACATCACGCCGGCCACGGTGACCGCGGCGTTCAAGTCGATGCCGGAGAAGGAGATTCCCGGCGCGGGTGGGCTGAGGTTCCGTTGCAACGGCAAGGCGTACCCGGCCACGCCGGCGGTCTGCGTCCGTGGTGGTCTGACCGCGCAGCTCGACGGCAAGGGCAACCCGGCCTCCTACCAGGTCGTCGGCTACTCCCCGATCCCGTCCTGACCGAATCCCGCGACGCGCGGCACGGATGGCACACGGTTGCACCGGCAGCGCACACAGCACGTGCGGCTCGGGCGGCGAGCGAGACGTCGGATCGGTCCGGTTCTGGTCGACCGGCCCGGCCCGGGGAACTCGATGGGCTCCGCTCCACGCGGATTCGGTGGAGCGGAGCTCGGCCGGGTAGCGATGCCGCTGCTCACCGCACTCGCCAGTGCGGCGAGGCCGGGTTCCGTTACTCCCGCAGCGGAACCCGGTCTCCGGGGCGGCGCAATACAGTACCGGGCGCAGCGAGTCCGAGCCGGCTCGTTGGTAGAAGTTGCCCCCGGATGTATGCCGTGTCACTATTCACTGCCCAGACGGGGTGTCATCCGGTCCAACCGGGCGCGCGGTCGCTGCCGCGATGTTCGGCGCGGCTCGGATGTACCGCGTAGGGAAGTCCCGTAGGGCAGTGCGGAGTGACGGACAAGCAGACTAGGGATCATATGCGCACAGTTGGGAAGCAGGTCAGCACGCTCAGTTGCTGTGGTGCCTCGAGGTCGGCGCGACCTGGGCGGTTGGAACCGCGCGCAGGCGTGGTCGTGGGGGCATTATCTGCTTTACCCGCGGGTGTGCTGTCAGCGGTGACACCGGTATCGGTACCTGAGTCACAGGTTCAATGCTCTGTGTGCGGCAATCCTCACTCGCCGTACTTCCCGAACTTCCCGGTTTCGACCGTCGTCCTGACCGGTCGGCCGCTTTCCGGATCGTCGACCACAGCTCGAGACTCGCGTGAGTGGTTCACTGCTGAGTAGGACCATCCCGGGGCTGGTTCGGCCCGGGATACCCCCTGACCACCGACTGCTCACAGTTGACGATCTGCCAGTCGAGATTCGCCACTCGGCCTGCATTCAGGCGGCGGCCGCTGCGTCGATCGCCGGAAATGGACCGGCGAGACCCGCCGGAACGGGACAGCGTGTACCAGGCGCAGCCCGACCAAGGACCGATCCGACCAGCACACCATTCGGGAGTACGTGATGCACCATGTCGGCTCGTTGCTGCTCGGGCTTGGAAACGGGGGCGTGTACGCCGCCCTCGCGCTCGCGCTCGTACTGACCTACCGAAGTTCCGGAGTCATCAACTTCGCGACCGGCGCGGTCGCGATGTACGTCGCCTACTCCTACGCGTTCCTGCGTAACGGAGAACTGCTGGTCCTGATCCCTGGCCTGCCGACCTCGGTGGATCTCGGCACCGAACTGGGCTTCGTCCCGGCACTGCTGCTCGCGTTGGTGATCGGATCGCTGTTGGGCGCGGTGCTGTATCTGGTCGTGTTCCGACCGTTGCGGGAATCACCGCCGCTCGCTCGAGCAGTGGCCTCGCTTGGCGTCCTGGTCGTCATCCAGTCGGTGATGGCCATCCGGGTCGGAACCTCGCCGGTGAGCGTCGAGGCGATCTTCCCGACCGACCGCTGGCAGAGCGGCTCGCTGACGGTGCTCGCCGACCGCTTCTACCTGGCGGTCACGGTCGTCGTGCTGACCATCGTGCTGGCGGCGCTGTTCCGCTTCACCCGCTTCGGCCTGTTCACCCGGGCCGCCGCCGAGTCCCAGACCGGCGCCTACGTCAGTGGCATCTCGCCCGACCGGGTCTCGCTGTACAACTGGATGATCTCCGGGACGGTCGCGGGTGCGGCCGGCATCCTGATCGCCCCGCTGAGCCCCCTGTCGCCCTCGACCTACACCCTGTTCGTGGTGCCGGCGCTGGCCGCCGCGGTCGTCGGCGGCTTCCAGGGCCTCGTGTCCACGGTGCTCGCCGGTCTGGTCATCGGCATGGTGCAGTCGGAGGCACTCACCCTCTCCGCCGACCACTCCTGGCTGCCCGGTTCGGGTGCCTCTGCCCTGGTGCCACTGCTGGTCATCCTGATCGCGCTGCTGGTCACCGGACGGGGCATCCCGGTTCGTAGCGGCCTGGTGCGCCAGCCGCTGGGCCGCGCACCGCGTCCCCGTTCGCTGACGCTGCCGACGGTCTCCGGTGCCGCGATCGGCGTGATCGCCCTGCTGCTCACCTCCGGGACCTGGCGGGCGGCGGTGATCGGTACGTTCATCGCCGCGATCCTCGGTCTGTCGCTGGTGGTCGTCACCGGCTTCGCCGGCCAGGTCTCCCTCGCCCAGCTCGCGCTCGCCGGAGCCTCGGCGTTCAGCCTGTCCGGACTCACCCACAGCTGGCACATTCCGTTCCCGTTCGCCCCGCTGCTGGCCGCGCTGGTGGCCACCGTCCTCGGCGTCGTCATCGGTCTACCCGCACTGCGGCTACGCGGACTGACGTTGGGCATTGTCACGCTCGCCCTCGCCTACGCGATCGAGGCGGTCTGGTTCCGAAACTCCGACCTTGTCGGTAGCTCCGGTGCCAAGGTCTCCGACCCGTCGCTGTTCGGGTGGAACATCGGTATCGGCAGCGGCGAGGCGTTCCCACGTCTTCCGTTCGGCATCCTGTGTCTGCTGGTCCTGGTCGCGGTCGCCTGGGGCGTCGCCAAGCTGCGGATGAGCTCGCTGGGCTCGGCGATGCTCGCCGTGCGCGCCAACGAGCGGTCGGCCGCCGGTATCGGCGTCAACGTCGTGCGGGTCAAGCTGATCGCCTTCGCGCTGGCCTCGTTCATCGCCGGTCTCGGCGGTGCGCTGCTGGCCTACCGCAGCAGCGTCGTCACCTTCGACTCGTTCACCGCGATCGGTGGTCTGACCCTGCTCTCCACCGCCTACCTCGCCGGCGTCACGTCGGTGTACGGCGGCATCACCGCCGGCATCATGGCCGGCACCGGCATCGTCTACATCGCCATGGACCGGTGGATCGACTTCGGCGACTGGTTCTCGGTGATCTCCGGCTTCGGTGTCATCCTCGTGCTGCTGACCCAGCCCGAAGGTATCGCCAGCGGTGGGCACGACCTGGTCGCCCAGGTCCGTAAGCGGTTCGGGGCACGCAAGGCCGCCACGGCGACCACCGAGGGCGCCAGTGCAAGCACCGCCGACGGTGCCGTTCCCGCCACCGTCGCTGCCTCCGCCGCGGCGGGGACCGCGACGGCGCAGACGTCCTCGACCGACGCCGCCGCACCGGCACCGGTGCCGGCCGAGCAGAACGCCGCGCTGCTCAGCGGCGCCGACCGGGTGCCTCTCGATGTCGAGGGCGTGACGGTTCGCTACGGCGGCGTCGTCGCCGTGTCGGACGTGTCGCTGCGCATCGCTCCCGGGCAGATCGTCGGACTGATCGGGCCGAACGGCGCCGGCAAGACCAGCGCCATCGACGCGATCACCGGATTCGCTCGGGCCAGTGGCACCGTCCGCCTTGGTGAGGAGCGTCTGGACACCCTCGCGACCCACGTCCGGGTCAAGCGGGGCCTCGCCCGTACCTTCCAGTCGATCGAGCTGTACGACGACCTGACCGTGTCGGAGAACGTCAGCGCCGCGCTGGCCGGGGTGCAGGCCGACCATCGGCATCGCACCCTGGCGGCGGCCCTCGACCTGGTCGGCATCGCAGACCGGGCCGACCGGGCGGCCGGCGAGCTCAGCCAGGGCGAACGGCAGCTGGTCTCGATCGCCCGTGCCATCGCCACCGGACCGCGGGTCCTGCTGCTTGACGAGCCGGCCGCGGGTCTGGACACCACCGAGTCCGCCTGGCTCGGTGAGAAGATCCGCTCGATCAGCCGCAGCGGTGTCGGCATCCTGCTGGTCGACCACGACGTCGCCCTTGTCCTGGACGTCTGTGACCACATCTACGTGCTCGACTTCGGCAAGGTGATCGCGTCCGGTAGTCCCGACGAGATCCGGGCCAACCGGGCGGTCGCGGACGCCTACCTCGGCAACGTCCACGATGGCGAGGGAACCGAGAGCGAGCCCGCCGAGGGTGGCGGCGCCGCGGGCACAGGCACCGAGACGCCCGCCCCCGCTGCTCCGGCTACCGCTTCTTCGGCCCCCGCTGCTCCGGCTACCGCTGCTCCGGTCGCTACCGCGGATGCCGTGGCGCCGGCGGCCGAGGGGGCCGCGGGCAGTGAGACCACGGTGGCCAAGGACGAGACCACAGTGGCCAAGGACGTCGTCGCTGGTGGGACGGCTCCCGCTACCAGCACGCTCGACGGCAAGGCACCCAACAGCAGGTCCCACGAGGACGGGGCCGGCTCGAGCAGCAGCGTTGGTGGCGAGGACGCCGCCGACGGTACGGTCGACTCCGACGCGACGGTGGTGACGTCATGACATCCGCTCTGACCTGCGAAGCACTGACGGGCGGGCGGGGCTCGTCCGAGGTCTTCCGCGGCCTGGACCTCAGCGTCGCCCCGGGGAAGGTGCTGGCCCTGCTCGGGCCGAACGGGGCCGGCAAGACCACGCTGCTGCTCACCCTCGCGGGCCTGCTCCCGTCCCGCAGCGGCAAGATCTCGGTGAGTGGGACCCGGCTGCCCAGCGGCAAGCCGGGGGCGGCCAACCGGGCCGGTGTGGTTCTTGTTCCGGACAACCGGGCGTTGTTCACGCAGCTCAGCGTCGAGGACAACCTGCGCGCGGCGGCCCGCCGGCAGGGGCCGAAGCCACGGGCGATGCTCGAACTGTTCCCGGACCTGGAGAAGCGCTGGACCGTTCCCTCCGGTGCGCTTTCCGGTGGCGAGCAGCAGATGCTGGTGCTTGCCCGGGCCCTGATCCAGCAGCCGAAGGTGCTGCTCGTCGACGAGCTGAGCATGGGCCTCGCGCCCCTGATCGTTCAGGCGCTGTTCCGGACGGTGAGACAGGTCGCCGACGATCAGGGCTGCGCGGTCGTGCTCGTCGAGCAGCACGTCAACCTCGCGCTGCGGATGGCCGATGACGCGGCGGTGCTCAGCCGTGGTGCGCTGGTCCTGCAGGCGCCGGCGGCGGAACTCGCCGCCGAACCCGAGCGGGTCGAGGCCGCCTACTTCGGCGCTGGCCGCGAGGAGAAGGCGCCGGCCTCCGCCGCTGCCTGACCGGTGAAGTTTCCACGGACGCCCCGTCCGCCAGCCGTGAACCCGCTGGTGGACGGGGCGTCCGTCGTGGTGCCCGACGCGTGGAACTACCGAGGTGCGTCCTCGAAGGTGATCGCCCCACGCAGGATCCGACCGGCCTCGAGGTCCGCGTAACCGTCGTTGACCTGATCGAGGGTGTACGTCCTGGTGATCAGTTCGTCGATCTTCAGGGTGCCGGCCTTGTAGAGGTCGAGCAGCCGAGGGATCGCCGTGCGCGGGCTCTGCGAGCCGTACAGACAGCCGCGGATCTGCTTGTTCGTCATCGCGAACGTGAACAGGTCGAGATCGGCCACCTTCTGACCGAACGGTGCCACCGACGTGATCACGCAGGTGCCGTCCTTGCCGGTCAGGCTGAGCGCGGGCTGGAGCAGGTCCGAGGTCATCACGGAGAACGCGCAGATCACCGAGTGGCACATGGCGCCCGCGGTCAGTTCGCGGATCGCGTTGGCGGCTTCCTCGATGGACGCGAACGCGTGCGTGGCCCCGAAACGCAGCGCCTGCTCGCGCTTGAACTCCACCGGGTCGACGGCGAAGATCAGCCGTGCGCCGGCGATCCGCGCGCCCTGCACGGCGCTGATTCCGATCCCGCCGATGCCAAGGACGGCCACCGCGTCGCCGGGCTTGACCTCCGCCCGGTTGACCGCGGAACCGAATCCGGTCGCGACGCCACACGAGACCAGCGCGGCGACCGCCCACGGCACGTCCGGGTCGATCTTCACGATGGTCGATTCGGCGAGTAGCTGACGTTCGGAGAACGCGCCGATCTGGGTGTAGCGCGCCACGGCCTCGTCGCCCAACCGGTGCGCGATCCGCCCATCGGTGATCATCCCGATGTTGAACAGCTTGGCGCCGTCGTTGCACAGGAACGCCCGACCCGAGAGGCAGTACGTACACCGCCCACAGGACGGGATGAACGACATGGCGACATGGTCACCGGGGCTGACGGAGGTGACATCCGGCCCGACCTCGAGCACTTCGCCGGCACCCTCATGCCCGCAGATCACTGGGAAATGCGGCATCGGCATCGCGCCCGAGCGCGCATGCTCGTCCGAATGACACAGGCCGCAGGCTCTGACGTCGATCAGGACCTCGCCCGCGCGGGGATTGTCGATCTCGACCGTCTCGATCTTGAAATCCTGACCGGGGCCGAACAGCAGAGCTGCTCGTGTGCTGACCATGGGGTGCCGCCTTTCGCACGTCCGGCAGGCGATCGCATCCGGACGATCGACCTTGAGTAGGGCGAGACAACCATGCCATAGTGTCTCGCCGTGAGACAGTCATGCCGACGGGAGCGATCTGCGCACCAAGCGGCGGTGGGCCCACCGTGTCGCGGGCCGCTCGCGGTTACCGACCCCCGCCCTGTCGAGCAGCCGGGGCATCGGCCAATGCTGTCAGCATGACCCGACCCGGTGCGGACGCGGAACCGCCTGACGACCCGCCCTCGCGAGCCCACGACCACCCGGACCCCCAGGGCCCGCATCCCGCGCAGGGCCCGCATCCCGCGCAGGAGCGGCATCATGCGCAGAGCCCGCGGCGCGGTCAGGGATGGTGGGGCAGCGAGAGCGCGCTGCTTGACGATGCCGAGGCCCGCCGACGTCTGGTGGCCGCGGCCGGGCGCTGCGTGATCCGGCGTGGCTCCAGCCGGATGCGGATCGAGGAGGTCGCCACGGAGGCCGGTGTCTCCCGCTCCACCGTCTACCGGTACTTCCGCAGCCGGGATGAGCTGCTTCTCGCCGTCCTGCTCGATCGGGTCGACACCGCCATGGACGTGGCGCTGCAATCCCTGCCGGATCCGTACGACGCACGCGTCACCCTGGTCGAGGTGTTCGTGCGGGGCACCAGCCTCATCGACGGGGATGCGCTGACCGAGGCGCTGTTCGCCGCCGGTGGTCGGGCCAGCGGCGACTCCCTGCCACTGGCCACGGAGCCGATCGTCGAGGCTGTCTACAAGCGTCTCGAGCCGCTGCTGCTGCGCTGGCAGGACAGCGGCCAGCTGAGCGCCGACCTCGACCTGTGGGAGGCCGTACGGTGGCTGATCGCCGCCGGTGGCGCCATGATGGCCCCGCCGTGGAGCAGCCGCAGCCTGCCCGACAAGCGTGTGTTCGCCGAGACATATCTGATCCGCGCCCTGCTTCAGCCGGTCACGCCAACGTCTGACGCCGAGGTGAGTACGTCCTCGAGGCGCGACGACGGAAAGACACCGAGCAGGTAACGGTCCGGCCGGACGACGGCCACCGGGGGCTGTCTGGAACGCCCGCGCATCCGCAGCACCGTGCCGTCGAGATCCACGATGACCGGACCGGACCGCGCACGCTGATCGTCCTGGTCCGCCGACACGGCGTGGCCGATGGTCAGGGTCGTACCGCCGCGGCGGTCAACCCAGGCCCGGACCTGCGGCGTCAGTGCGACTCCAGCATCGTCGCCGAGCCCGAGCAGCACCCAGGACGACCCGAGCAAGTCGTCAAGCCGGCAGACTCGGCCGTCCTCGGTCCGGATACACGGGTTGGGCAGCACCCGCCCGGCCCAGCGGCCCCCGCCGTGTGCCCGCCGCGGCCGCGCGGCCTTCGGGAGCCGGGTCCGTGGTCGTGCGGCGCCGGAGCGCAGCGCGTGGCCGAGCCCCGGAGCGTGGGCCGCTGCGCGCAACGCGGCCCGCAGCGCGGCCGCGCGGACCGGGCTCGTCGTCTGCACGATCCGACCGGCCCGGATGGCCCGGGTGGTGATCGCGGCTACCTGGGGACGGCGCTCCCGTTCGTAGTCATCGAGTGAATCCGGATCCCGTAGTCCCGCGAGGACCTCGGTCAGCCGCCAGGCCAGCGCGGCCGCGTCCCGGATGCCCGAGGCGAGCCCCTGGCCGGCGAACGGCGGCATCGTGTGCGCCGCATCGCCGGCGAGCAGAACCCTGCCGACCCGCCAGCGGGTCGCCATGCGGGCGTGGAACGTGTAGACCGCCGCCCGTTCCACCGCGACCGTGCCCGGGTCGATCCAGGATGTGAGCAAGCTCGTGACGGTCTCCGGCTCGGCCATCCGCTCGGGATTGTCGCCGGGGAGCATCATCCACTCCCAGCGGTGCCCACCGGGCATCGGCATCGTCACCGCGGGCCTGCGTGGATCGAGAACGAAGGCGATGTCGTCGGGTACCGGCAGCGGCTCGGCCGAGCGCGTGTCCACGACGAGCCACGGCTGGACGAAGGTCCTGCCCGCGAAGTCCACGCCGATCAGCGCCCGTACCGTGCTTGTCGCCCCGTCGCAGCCGATCACCCAGCGAGCCTGCACGACGGTGTCGTCCTCCAGGCCGACCGTCACCGCGTCGGCCCCGTCGTCGATCGAGCGCACGCCCACGCCGAGCCGGACCTCAGCCGAGGGCAGCGTCGCGATCCCGGCCCGCAGCGCGGCCTCGACGGACGGCTGGTGCAGGAACACACCGACCGGAACGCCGAGTTCGGCCTGCCCCTGCCCGGCGGCGAGCAGCAGGCGGCGGTCCGGCCCGAGAAAGGTCGCCCGGGTCGACGCGCGGGTATCGGCGAGCATCTCGGCCATCCCGGGGAGCCGGACGAGCAGACGCAGCACCTCCTCGTCCAGGCCGGCGGCGCGGGGACGTGGGTAGGTGGTAGCCGCCCTGTCCACCGCGAGCACCGACACGCCCCGCTGCCCGAGAAACGCCGTCAGCACCGCTCCCACCGGACCGAAGCCAACAACCAGGACATCCTTGATCATCGACCCTCCTGTCTTCTACGAAGAGTAGAACTTCCGTGGGGTGCTGTCGAACCTTTCGGATGTGGGGTCGCGGTCGCCGGCGGTGGCGGTCCATCGGCTCGGCGGCCGGGCCGCTGGGCGAAGTCGCTGTCTGCTCGGGGTCCAACTCGACCATGCGGGCTGTGGCGGTCGAGTCGACGCTTTCGCCTGGAGTCCGCGCATTGGCGTGGCGCTTTGTGGCGCGAACCGTGTGGACTGGTCGCGCCCTGGTTCGTGTGACCGTTGGTGTGGCCTGCCTCGACCGGGTTCTTCGCCATTATGCGCATGCGCGAATGTGTACTGGCCGGACCGGGCGCGGTGATGTACTGCCTGATGGTCGCTTCGAGTGCACTCTCGGTCCATCGGGCAGCCTATCGCATTCTGGTGAGTGCCGACAGTGGCTGATGGCTGATGGCTGATGGTCGTGTTGTCGAGTGTCGATTTCGGGCGTGGCTGTTTCCTCGAGGATCTGGCTGGTCTTCGCGGGGCTGATCGGGGTGGTGGGCTTGGTGCTGTGGTTGTGCGAAGCGGTGATGGCGCATCCGTTTCGCAGATTTTCCTGACCGGTCTTGTCGGGCGCCTCCAGCGGTCGTACGATTAGAACATGCATTCGATAAAATGATGGTCGTGGACGTGCCGGTTTCTTTTCCTGGCCGGTCGGTGGACGTGTTCTGCCGGCGGGCAGTGAATGTCGCCTGGAGGTGTGTCGTGGCTGGTGTTCTCAGGTGCGTGGAAGTGGCGGCGTCGCGGGTGCGGGTGGAGGGTGAGGGGTCGGATGGTACGGCTGATCTGTTGGCGTCGGCGGAGATCGATGGGAGCCGTATCGGGGAGTGGGGGCCTGGTCGTTGTCTGGAGATGGATCGTGAGATCGCGGGGGTGATCGCGCGGTGGGAGGCGGTGCGGTTGCTGGTGCGGGCGCAGTTCGCGCGGGGCCGGCCGGTGGAGGCCGCGGGTTCGTCGGCGTCGCGGGGGCGGGGTGGGCCGGTGGGTGGCGCGGGGGAGGGTGCGGATGGGTCGCCGCGGATGTTCGCGGCGTTCGCGGGTGATGAGCTGTCGTTGGTGGCGAATGTGGCGGCGACGCAGGGGTGTCGGGAGCTGGCGTTCGCGGAGCGGTGTGTGCGCCGGTTGCCGGAGGCGGTGGTGGCCTTGGCGCAGGGTGTGTTGGATGTGGGTCGGGTGGCGGCATTGGATCGGTTTACGGTGAATCTGGCGGATGGTCACGCCAGGGAGGTTCTCGGGCCGGTCCTGGGCAACGGGGGCGGCCGTCGTACGCACAGGGCGTTCGGTGCGGCGGTGAGCCGGCGGGTCGCGAAGGTCGATCCGGACGGGGCGGATCGGCGGCGGCGTAAGGCGGAGAAGAAGCGGGGCGTGGCGTTGCATCCGGAGGCCGATGGGATGGGCCGTCTGTCGGCGTTGTTGCCGGCGGAGCAGGCGCTGGCGGCGTTCACACGGATCGATGAGCTCGCGAAGCAGGCCGACGACCAAGTCGACGATCAGGGGAACGCCCAGACGGGTGGGCAGGGGAACGGCCAGGCGGATGGCCGGCGGGGTGATCAGAGGGACGGTCGGGGGGATGCTGAAGGGCGGGAGAAGCGGAGTCTCGCTCAGCGTCGGGCGGATGTGCTGTTCGACCTGCTGATGGGGCGTGACCGGGGCCGGGTCAACGTCGAGATGCAGGTGATCGTTCCGTTCGAGACGTTGATGGGTCTGGCGCAGCATCCGGGCGAGGTGCCGGGTTACGGTCCGATTCCCGCGGAGATCGTGCGTGAGATGGCTGCCGACGTGGGGTGCACGTGGCGGCGGGTGCTGACTGCCCCGAAGCGGGGGCAGGTCCTGGATGTGGGTGATCGCCGGTTTCCGTCGGCTCCGCTGGCCCGGTATGTCCGGGCTCGGAACACGACGTGTGTCTTCCCGACGTGCGACCTTCCCGCCACGTCCTGCGATCTTGATCACACGCGGGGGTCGGCGCGGGGCGGCCGGACCGAGCCGGGGAATCTGGGACCGCAGTGCCGGGCGCATCACCGTCTGAAGCATCAGGCGGATCGGATGCCTGCCGGTGCGGGGAAGAGATGGGATCTCCGCCAGCCGGAGCCCGGGCATTTCGTGTGGACGACCCCCGAGGAGCAGGTGTATCACGTGTATCCGGAGACGTACGCCGATTTTTAACCGGGAGAACGAGCCGATGCCCCGAACCGCGGTCGCAGTCCGCCACGTCCCCTTCGAGGACCTCGGAATACTCGGCCCGCTCCTCACACAGCACGGCTACCAGACCCGGTATGTCGATGCCGGTATCGATCCGATAGCAGAACCAGAACTCGTCGACGCCGACCTGCTTGTCGTTCTTGGCGGGCCCATCGGCGTGGGCGATGTCGCGCGGTACCCGTTTCTCGCCGATGAGATCCAGGCGCTCGGCGGGCGACTGGCGCTGGAACGCCCCACCCTCGGGGTATGTCTGGGCGCACAGCTTGTCGCCCGGGCGTTGGGAGCCCAGGTCACGTCGACCGGTCAGGTGGAGATCGGGTACGCGCCGCTGACCCTGACCCGGGCGGGGGAGGAGTCCGTGCTCGGCGCGCTCGGGGATGTTCCGGTTCTGCACTGGCACGGCGATCAGTTCACGATTCCCGCTGGCGCGAGGCACCTTGCGCAGACGCCCGGTTTTCCGTACCAGGCCTTCGAATGGGGAAACGCGGTCCTGGGGTTGCAGTTCCATCTTGAGGCCGACCACAGCCAGCTCGAGCGATGGTTGATCGGGCACGCCCATGAGCTCGCCGCGCACCGGCTGGATCCGCACACGCTTCGCGCCGCCGCGCAGCGGCATGGTCCGGACCTTGCGGTCCGGTCCCGGCGGGTGTTCCACGCATGGCTCGACCAGGTGGTCGTGGTATCCCGCTGAGATGTGGGAGACGGCGGTGTGAGCAGCCGCGAATCGCCTGGGTCAGGGTGCGGCCACCGTGGCGCCACGGCGGGCGTTGTAGACGACGGCATCCTTGCGACTGCCGTACTCGGCGAAGACGGCCAGCGCCTCGTCCCGCAGAATGTCGGTACGTACGGTGATGCCGCGGCGCTCGAACTGCTGGGCCCAGTCGTCGCGCATCGGGCCCTCGTCGAAGCCGGTGAGCGTCTCGACCTCCTCGCCTTCACCGGCGATGGTGAGCATCTGGACGCCGGACCACATGACCGCGCCGTAGCACATGACGCAGGGCCGCCAGTTGACCACGATCTCGACCGGGTCGCCCGTGGCACTGAGATCCCATGAGCCGAGCCGGGCCTGCGCGAAGGAGAGCGCTGTGACCTCGGCGTGCATGGTCGACAGTCCGGTGGCCAGGACGAGGTTCACCCCGGCCGCGTGGATCTGTCCGGTGGCCGGGTTGGCGACCACCGCCGCGAACGGTCCGCCGTGTCCCTCGACGTGGTTACGGGCCGCAAGTCGCAGGGCGAGGCGCATCCGGTCCTCGACGTCGGGAAGTGCGGCGCCGACAGCATCGACCTCGTCGTCGACCCAGCTGGGCAACGGGATGTCGAGAGCGGCGACCGGGCCCGCGCCGGCAGATGCCGGCGGTTCGACGGAACGGGAGTGCGTCATACGCGGGAAGCCCTTCGACGGTCTGGTGGGAGCCGGGTGGCGCCCTGATGGCTCGATGGCCTCGACGGGGACGGGACGAGGTTGTCGGGAGATGGGCGGAACTGGTTCAGGCGGTGAAGAAATGGGACAGGCCAAGCGCGCGCAGGCCCCGCCGGTAGGCGACGGAACTGCGGTCCGCGGGAATGTTCACCTCGATCCGGGGGTCCAGGGGAAGGTTCTCGGGGCGTTGTGCCTCGACGATGGTCCGGTCCTCGGCGAAGATCCGCACGTTGAAGTCGTAGATGTCCTGCGCGGGCTGGTCGGTGGCAAAGTTCTTCGCGATCGGCGCGAACATCCTGGTCTGGCGGGCGGAGACCGGAGAGGCGGCATTCATGATCGAAAGTCGGCCGTCGTCGGGGAAGTGCACGACGAGGGTGGCGGTGAACGGCAGATGGGCGTCGAAGCGGCGCAGCCAGCGGAACCCGGGCGGCGCGGTCAGTCCGCTGCCGTGGGGGAAGTTCGCGACCGTGCTCCAGTAGTCGGCGGTGAAGCCGTGCTCAGTGGGGGTCGACGTGTACTCGGGTACCTCGGTGTTGTCCGGGTCGGCGAAGCTGCCGGCGTGCACGAACGCGAAGTGCGCGACGTCGAGGAAGCCCTCGACCTGGCGGCCGGCGAAGGCGGCCAGATCGAAACTGGGACATGTCACGCGTTGGAATCCCGGATCGTCCCAGTGCGGCATGTGTGGGATGACGGGGATGGCTCGCCCCGGGGCGGTTGCGCCGGTGTGGGTGTCGCCGGGGAGAGGCCGGTCGGAGTCGGGGCGCAGGCAGGTCCAGATCAGCCCGTAGCGTTCCTCGGCCGGGCAGGTCGCCAGGGCCATCCGCGCCGGGATCTTCGCGGCTGGATGCGCGGGGATGGCCACGCAGGCACCGTCGGCGCCGAAGCGCAGCCCGTGGTAGGCGCAGGCAACGGTATGGCCGTCACCCACGCCCATGCTCAGCGGCACCCCGCGGTGCGGGCACAGGTCGCGGGCGACGACCACCTGACTGCCGGCTCGGTAGATGACCAACTGCTCGTCGAGCAGGCGTACCGCGACCGGCTGGTCACCGACCTCCCGGGACAGCGCGACCGGGTACCAGTGCCGGGCAAGGATCGCCCAGTCGTCCGGATCGAAGGAACAGTCGCTGGGGGGCGCCGCCAGCGCGGCGCGGATGTCTGACATCGATACCTCGAGGGGCGTGGGCGAGTGCCTGGGCGCGCAGGCGAAGAACAGCCATCCTGCCCCGGGCGACGCCGCTGGTCGGCGCCGCCACGGTGCGGGGCCCGGTCGACTGTCCTCGGTTGGATGTCGATCGGCTGGGCGTCAACGGTGTCAGGCGCCGTGCGCGATTCGCCCCCGGACCCAGGCACGCCGGTGGACCTGCCGGCGTACGTCGAGGTGACGGTCTCCGCTCATTCCCAGCGCATCTCCCCTGCCCTCGCCGCTGCTGCTCCCTCGCCGATGGGATCTCCCGCCGTCTGGCTCGTTGGCGGACGACCGCGTGAAGCTGGCTCGCCCACTGTCCGCCGATGCCGTTACGGGCTGGTGGCGGCCGTCGAACATCGGCGTATCGGGAGCGTGCGGCGATGGGGGGCTCAGGGGCTCAGGGGCGGCGTCGGTGTGGCGTGTGGCCTCGTGTCCGGTGGCGACGAGCCGTCGACGAAGTGGGCGATCGTGCGCAGCGCGGCGATGGTGTCAGGATGGTCGGGCAGAACGTTGGGCCAGGTGTGCGGCAGACCAGGCATGATCCTGGTTGCTACCGGTACCCGAGCCTGCGCCAACGCGGATGCCATGCGGATCGTGTCGTCGAGCAGGACCTCGTCGGAGCTCGCGAACAGCAGCGTCGGGGGAAAACCGGTGACGTCGCCCAGAACGGGCGAAGCCAGCGGGTCGTCCGGGTGATGACCTTGAAGGTACTGGTCGGCGGCTTCGCGGGCGGACGCGAGGGAGAACATCCGGTCGTGGGCGGCCCGGGACCGGTAGCTCGGCGCGGTGCGGTGCAGGTCCAGCCATGCCGAGATCAGGACCAGGCCGCGTGGCGGGGTCGTGCCGGCGCGGCCAGTCGGCCGAACCAGGATCGCTGTCTCTCACCGACAACTACGACCTGCCCACGGTGGACCCGACCCGCACGTACGACCTCGGTATGGCCTCGGCACCGGTGTTCGACGCCGATCACCGGGTGCTCGTCGCCATCACCGCGTCGGGCTTCTCGCCGGGTCTGTCCGGACGGGAGGTCCTCGACATCGGTGCGCGCGTGCGTGCCTGCGCCACCATTGTCACCAAGCAGACCCGCGGACGCCTCGCCACCTGAGTCTCCGGCTGCCCGACCAGCCTCAGACCCGCCGCCTGCCCGAACCTCCGCGTCAGCGCGCGTCTCCGCGCTCCGCGGGCTTCGCTGTGTCCGTGGCGTCCGTGGCGTCCGTGGCGTCCGTGGCGTCCGTGGCGTCCGTGGCGTCCGTGGCGTCCGTGGTGGTCGTCGGGTCCGCGGGCTCCGCGGTGTCCGGGTTCTCGGCGTTGGCGGTGGCTGCCGCCTCGAAGCCCGCCTCAGCTTCCCCCCGGGCCTGTTCCACCGCCTGGCGGTAGGCCTCCTCACGCAGCTGCGAGATCATGTCCATCGATCACACTCCTCCGAAGAGCTTTTCGTAGTCGACACGATGGCCCCGCTTCTCCAGCTCCGGGATGACCTTCGTGCCGAGCAGTTCGATGCTGCGCAGCACCTTCTCATGCGGCAACGTGCCGAACTGGGTGTAGCACAGTAACTGGTCGACACCGGCCTGCTCGTACCGGAGAATTTTTTCCAGGCACTCCTCTGGCGTCCCGATGATGACCATATCCTGCTCGGTGTAGGACCGGATGTCGATGTCGCCGCGAATGGTGGGCTCCAGCAGTGGAAAGACCTGCGCTTTTTCCTCGGCCGACAGATGTGCGAGTTCCCATTCGAGGGTGAACTCGGCGAGGTTCTGGTACCACCAGCGGACCGAGTCCCACAGGCCGTAGCGGGCGGCCTCCTCGGGGTCATCCGTGCAGTGCACGAGCGTGTAGGCGCCGACCCGGTCGTTCGCGAAGGCCGGCAGCGGGGTGATGCATTCCGCCTGTCCGCGCCGGTAGGTCGCGATGTGCTCGGCCATTTTCGACACCGGCTGCATCAGGGCGAAGAACAACAGGCCAAGGCCGAGCCGGCCCGCGTTGAACGCGGACGTCTCACTCGCCGTGGCGAGCCAGGCCGGCGGATGCGGGTCCTGGTAGGGCCGGGGAGTGATGAACCGTTCCGGAAAGTCGATGCTCGGTGACTTCCAGGACAGCTTCTCGTTCGTCCAGGCGGCGATGACGAACTCGAACGCCTCCTGCCACAGTTCACGCGACCGGTCGTCCGCCGGCACGCCGAAGGCGAGCTGCTCGTTCGGGGTGGAACGCCCGGTGCCCCACTCCAGTCTGTTGTTCGGCTTTCTTCTGGCCGTGCGGGAAGGGCTCCGGGTATGGCCCGATCTTGGGTTGGAACTCGTACAGCAGGTCCAGTTTCATGTGTTTGTCCTCGCGATCAGCTCAGCGGGAACCGGGACGGGCGGCGGCGACACGTCGGTCACCGGGCGCATCAGGTGGATTGACCGGTCGCGGCCAGGTAGGTCGTCTCGGAGAACTCGGCTGCGTCGCCGGGCCGTAGCCCCCACAGCGACTGGATGGTCGCGCCGCCGTCGACGACGAGGGTCTGCCCGGTGATCCGTTCGGCGAGGCCGCTGGACAGGAACAGCGCGGCGTTCGCGACATCGTGCGCGCGGGGTGCGGCCAGCGGGTTGATGCCGTTCACCGCGTACTCGCCGGGCGGCTGTTCCTCGTTGCCGCCACCGACGTTGCCGGGGGCCACGGTGTTGACCCGGATGCCGTAGCGGCCCAGTTCGTCGGCGAAGGTCCGGGCGAGGGAGAGCACGCCGGCCTTGGCCGCGCCGTAGGCCGCGTGGTAGGCGGAGGCGGTGATCCCGTCGACCGAGGAGATCGCGAGGAGGGAGCCGCCGGAACCCTGGCTGATCATCTGCCGGCTGACAGCCTGGAACAGGTAAAAGACCTGGGAAAGATTTTCCCGGATCGTCTCGTCCCAGACCTCGTGGCTCAACTGCTCGACGTTGCCCCAGCTGGCACGGCCGATGATGTCGACGCAGACATCGATTCCGCCGAGCCCACGCACCGTCTCGGCGACGGCCCGCTCGACCTCGGCCGGCACCGTCATGTCCGCGATGACGGGGATCGCCGTCGCGCCGGTCTTCTCGATCTCGGTGGCGATCTCGGTCGCTCGTCCCTCGTGGATGTCCACGCAGGCCACGCTGGCGCCGGCCGCGGCGAGGGCGAGCGCGGTGAACCGGCCATGACCTGCTCGTTGTGGGATGTAGCCGGCTCCGCTGACCAGGGCGCGCTTTCCGGTCAAGCCCAGATCGATCACTTTCATCCTCCTTGGCGCCGGCCTTCGTGGCGCCGGACCGGTGCGGCTTCGCCGACGCGGGAATGTCGGTCAAAGTTTCGCTAGGACGAAAATTCTTCGCATATGAGGCTAGGTGAGGTGCATCACCCCTGTCAACGCCGCCCGCGTACGCATGGAGGTCGACCAGGACGGAACCCGTTCGTGACCCGAGCGGCGATCTTCGCCGTGGGGTCCGCCTCCGTGATCGTGCCGCTCCACATCGGCGAGATCGCCCCGCCGGACGTCCGCGGTGGACTGGTCTCGCTGAACCAGTTGTCCGTCACGGTCGGCTGGTATCGCGAACTGGCTGGTGAACTTCGTGGCGGGGATCAGCTATCTGACGCTGCTGTCATCCATTGGACGCTCCGCCACGTTCTTCCTGTACGCCGGGATCGCGATCATGTCGGTGGTCTTTATGCGGCTGCGTGTACCGGAGGCCCACGGTCGTTCCCTTTCGGAGGTCGAGGCGGAACTGCACGCGTGCCCGGTCGCCGCCGCGGCTCCGGCGCTGACTTCCGAGCCGACTTCCGCCTCGGTTTCGAGGGGTCGGGCGCGGGCCAGCGGCGACCGCGATGCGCACTGACGACGGATAGGACTCCTGAACGGCCGTTATCGGTGCGCGCAGGATCGGCTGCTCGACAACCTGGGCCTGGTGGCCGAAAGAAGCTGATTCGGGAACCGGTCATCCGGGGTGGTGTCGGAACCGGCGGGTTAATGCTGTCGCGCAGTCGTGTCCTCGACATTTGCGCAGCACTTCGCGCATTTCTTCCTGGTGTTGTTCCAGGGAGGGCTTCTCTGGGTTATGTTTTTCCCGCACCACCCCACCGAGAAAGTGACCAAGAAAAGAAGGAGATCGGAATGGCGCAGGCCGAGCAGGAGCAGCAGCGGCAGCAGGTCGAGCAGCAGCTGCGGCAGAACTGGCGGCAGGTTCGCTACAACATCCTGGACCAGTTCGGTCAGGTCAGCACCGCGGACCTCGACGCGGCGACCGACATCAACGACCTGATTGCCCGGATTGCGGACAAGGCCAACCACAGCGAGCGTTACGTGGAGAACCGTCTGCGTGAGCTTGTTGGCGTGGGTGTCGGCGTCAACATCGGCCGTAACCTCGGCAACGACCGCATCGGTGCCGGCCAGCAGAACCGGCCGTTCGGCGCTCAGTGATTCATCCGGAAACCGGCCCGGCCTGACGTGACGGGTCGTGCTCCGCGGCGAGCAAGCTGCCGCGGAGGGGCCTGGCTTCCGGAGAACATGTAATGCGACTGCCCCGGTCTGCGCGTCCCGTGAGGGACGTCAGCCGGGGCAGTCGTGCGTTGGGGGCTATGAGCTGGGGACGGGCTCGTCTGCCGCCTGAGCTGTGCCGCCGACGCGCAGCGAGTTCACGATGGCGCGCCACCGGTCGACCGTCTGGTCGAGAATCTGGATGTCGAAGCTGGTGGCCGCGCGGAACTCCAGAACTTCCACTCCCTGCGCGCCGGCCTCGTACGCGTAGGTCACCCCGGCCCGAATGAAGAACCCCTCACCGGCGTGCAGCCTGCGAGATCCCATGATTATCTCACCCGACACGACGTAGTACAGGCAGTCGACATTGTGGGTGTGTCGCGGCAGTCGGAAGCCCGGGTTGAAGGAAACGTGCACGAGGCTGAACCCCTCGGGCCCGGTGCCCCGGTATAAAACCGAGAGCTTGCTGGCGTTCGAATATGGTCCGAAATCGACTTCCTCGGCGATAGCCGGATCGAGGGCCGCAGAGCTCATCATTCCTTCGTCATCCAGGGATGGCGCGTCAGCTGCGCTGAAGAAAACCATCTTGCGAGCTTCCTGGGTGTCTGGCACTGATTCCTCCTGTGGTCACCGTTTCGGGCCGCAACGACCCGGGTGTCGAGCGCGACGCTCCTGGGCATGCCGCGCCCGTGAGTGAAGTGGGCCGAAAGGGATGTGAACGGACGGCGGGATGGACTGCTGTCCCAGACATTGCGGCATACGCCGGACGCAGTCAAGGATGCCTGGGTGCCCCACTTTGACGGCCGCCGGTCGGGCGACACGGTCGCCGATCCTTATGGGCAGTTCGGGCGGATTGTTCCCTTGGCGGCGCTGTCGGCGTCGCCGACCATTCGCCCCCCGCTTCTCTGGTGCCCGTCTGATCACGTCGGGTGCTGCTCGCGAGCCCGCTCGGGCGGGATGGGCGGGGCCGGTATGGTTGTCCGACCATGCCAGAAGGTCACACTGTGCACCGGCTTGCCGCCGCGCACCGGCGGATGTTCCAGGGCCACACCGTGCGTGCGATGAGTCCGCAGGGTCGTTTCGCCGCCGGCGCGCATCGTCTGGATGGGCAGATCCTCACCGGTGCCGAGGC
Source organism: Frankia sp. AgPm24 (assembly GCF_023243055.1). Lineage (NCBI taxonomy): Bacteria > Bacillati > Actinomycetota > Actinomycetes > Frankiales > Frankiaceae > Frankia > Frankia sp. AgPm24. Next base: position 33,012 of record NZ_JALKFW010000217.1, read on the forward strand.
GTTGGGAAAGCACCTGCTGCTCGGCTTCGGTGGCTTCTACGACGCCGCCGGCCCCGGGCCCACGACAGAGCAGGAGTCCACGGCCGAGCAGGAGCCCGAGGCTGAAAACGGGGCCGTGCACCGAGCCGAGGTCGGTGGGATCGGTGAATCGGCGTTCGTCCTACATGTGCATCTCGGGATCTATGGCACCTGGTCGCTGGGTGCGGGGCCCCTGCCGGCGCCGACCGGAGCGGTCCGGCTGCGGCTGTCCACCGCCGGCGGCGTGGGCGACGGAGGCTGCGGGGGCGGCAGGGGCGACGGAGACGGCCCGGGTGGCGGGGACGGTGCCGCGGGGGTGGTGGCGTACGCGGACCTGCGCGGACCCAACGCCTGCGAGCTGCTCGAACCGGGGGAGATCAGGGCGCTGCGCGACCGGCTCGGTCCGGACCCGCTGCGGGGCGACGCGGACCCGGATCGGGCGTACCGGCGGATCGTCCGTAGTCGTACCCCGATCGCCACCCTGCTGATGGACCAGTCGGTCATCGCGGGGCCGGGCAACATCTACCGGGCCGAGGTGCTGTTCCGGGCGGGGGTCGCGCCGATGCTGCCCGGGCGGGACGTCTCGGCGTCGCTGTGGTCGGCGATCTGGGCGGATCTGGTGGTCCTGATGGCCGAGGGTGTGCGCACCGGACGCATTGACACCGTCCGGGCGGAGCACACCCCGGAGGCGATGGGACGGGCACCGCGGGTCGACGACCACGGCGGCGAGGTGTACGTCTACCGCCGCGCGGGGCTGCCCTGCCTGGTCTGCGCGACCGAGGTGCGCATGCGGACGCTCGCCGGACGCAACCTGTTCTGGTGCCCGGGCTGCCAGCCGGCTACCGCGCTCAGTACGGTTCGATGATCAGCTGCTGCCATCCGCTGATCTGCTCGGCGGTGGCACCGTGCGAGCGCAGGAATCCGGCCACCCCGCCCTCGGCGGCCTCGACGACGTCCAGGACGCCGTGGATCGCCCGAGGGTCGATCTTGAACGGGGTGCGGGGTGGGCTGTCCGCCCCGCTGTCCGTGCCGCTGGCGGCGGCGCGCCGCATCAGGTGCTGGTAGGCCGGATTCCGCGCCAGGGCCGCGCGGACCCGGTCGAGACGTTCGCCGGTGGCCAGGTAGTCGGCGATGATCGCCGACCGTTCGACGCCGGCCACTGACAGCAGCACCGCCACCGTGATGCCGGTGCGGTCCTTCCCCGCGGCGCAGTGCAGCAGGGTCGGGGTGTGTTCGCCGTCCACGAGGAACGCGAGGATGCGGGCGAGCCCGGGCCCGGCGTTGTCGAGCATCAGGGCGTACATCGCCGAGTAGTCGCCGCGGACCTGGTCGGCCAGGGCGTCGGCGTTGGACAGCGCGGTCAGGTCGGCCAGCGGTTCGTGCAGCCAGGTGATGCCGAGCCGCGGGAACCACTCGGCGGCCCGCGGGCTCTCGAACGGCGCGCGCAGATCGACGACGCCGCGTAGCGCGACGTCCTCGCCCAGCACGGCGATGTCCTCGGCGGTGAGCGCGTCGAGATTGTCGCCGCGCAGCAGCACCCGCCGCCGCACGGTGCCCCCCGCCGCGGGCAGACCACCAAGATCTCGGACGTTGTGGGCGCCGACCAGATCAATCCATCCGGGCACATACTGCGCAGCGGTCACGGAGAAGGACGATACCTCCGGCTGTGCGCTCAGCCGAGGCGGACGAGGGTGCGTTGGGCGGCGTCGGCGACGATCCAGCTGCCGTCCGGCAGCAGACCGATGCCGCGGGCGTCGCGGGGCCCGGCCGGCGGGCCGCCGACCCGGCTGAGCCGCAGGTCCGGTGTGATCCGGTAGATCGTCTGCTCGGTGACGTCGAGCAGGTGGCAGGTGCCGTCGGCGGCCACAGCGATCTCCTGCGGGCGGTACAGCACCGCGGCGAGAGCGGGCATCGCGTCGGCCAGTCCGCCCGGCATGCGGGCCTGGCGGCCGGGGAACGTCCCGGCGAGGGTGGTGATCCGGCCGTCGGCGTCGACCCGGCGGAGTCGGCCGTTGCCGGTGTCGGCGAGGTAGAGCCGCCCGGCCGAGCCCAGGGCGAGGCCGTGCGGTTCGTGCAGTTCGGCGTCGGTGGCGGGACCGCCGTCCCCGCTCATTCCCGCTCGGGCGGTGCCAGCCTGACGGGTGAGGGTTCCGTCGGCGCCTCGTCGCAGGACGCGGTGGTTGCCGGTGTCGGCGACGAACAGGGTGCCCGCGCCGTCCACCGCCAGACCCCGTGGATGCGCCAGCGGCGGCCCACCGGCGAGCCCGCGGAAACCGTCGGAGCCGCCGAGTACGGTGGTGATCGTCCCGTCCGGGGTGACCCGGCGGATGCGGTTGTTGAACGTGTCGGCGATGTAGAGCTCGCCCTGTGGTCCGACGGCGACGGCACGCGGGCTGTCGAGCGCCGCCTGGTGCGCGGGGCCGCCGTCACCCGCGAATCCGCTGCCGTCGCGGCCGGCGACCAGGGTGACCGTCCCCCGCGGTGAGATCCGCACGACCTGGTGGCGCACCGTCTGCGCCACGTACACCGTGCCGTCCGCTGCGACGGCGATCCCGCCCGGATCATCGACGTGCACGTCGAGGTGCGTGTCGACGGTACGGGCCGGGCGTCCCGTTGCTCGCCCGAGCCGCCAGCGCCGGGTGGCCGTCGGCGGGTCGGCCGGTCCCGGTCGTGATGGATGCGTCGTCTGCTCGGCACCAGACCGGTCGCCACCAGACCGGTCGCCACCAGCGCGGTCGGCACCAGCGCGGTCGATGCCGATGGTGGGTGCCGCGGGGCCGTCCGTCCTCTCCCGTCCGCCGGACGACCGGGTGTCGGCGGACCTGCCGGACGATCCGGAATCACCGGACACGGTGACGTTGCCGGATGCGGTGGTGCCGGCGGTTGGTCCGGAGGTGGCGGAGCGGTCTCGGCGGCCGCGGCCGCGGCGGCGGGGTGGTTGGGCGTCGCGGGCGGCGGCGTGGATGTCCTCGGCGACCTTCAGCGGCAGGGCGCTGTCGCGTAGCCAGGTCGGACCGAGCAGCGTTCCGGCGGTCGCGGCGAGTTCGACGGCGAGCTGTCGGGTGGTGGGCCGGCGGCTGGCGTCCTTGCTCAGAATTCGGGCGACCAGGTCCGCCAGCGGGGTCGGGACGTCCGGCATCGGCGGGGGTGGGACCTGGTGATGGTGACGGCCGTATTCGGCGAAGGTGAGCCGTGGGCCGAACGGTAGCCGTCCGGTGAGCAGTTCGTAGAGGACGACGCCGAGGCTGTACACATCGGTGGCGAAACCCGGACGGCCGAAACCGAAGATCTCCGGGCCCATGTACGGATAGGTCCCGGCGACGCTCGCGGTCGTCGACGTGACGTTCTCGACGATCTTGGCGATGCCGAAGTCGACGACCTTCGGCGTGTCATCGGCGGCGAACATGAGGTTGGCCGGCTTGATGTCGCGGTGCAGAACCCCGGCCGCGTGGGCGTAGCCGAGCGCCTCGGCGGTGGCTATCCCCACCGCGCAGATCTCGGCCAGCGAGACCGGGCCGGCTCGGGCGCGGGCGCGCACCGTTCCGCGTGGCAGCAACTCCATGATGATCACGCCGAGGCCGTCGACCTCCTCGCCGTCGAAGACCTGCACGACATGTGGATGGTCAAGTGAGGCGAGCAGCTGCGACTCGGCGGCGAACCGGGCCCGCGCGCCCGCGGCCAGACCGCTGCCACCAGTCAACCCGCGCTCGCGCCCATGGTCGCCCTCGTGGTCGTCGAGGTCGAGGTCGTGGTCGTCGTCGGTGAGATCGAGCACCTTGAGCGCGACCATCCGGTCGAGCAGCCGTTGGCGTGCGGCGAACACGGCGCCGAACGCCCCGCGGCCGAGCAGCTCGCCGATCTCGAAGCGAGGCAGCCCGGCGGCGAGGCGCGCCCGGTCGATCGTCACCGGCACGGCGGCCGGTAGGGCAGATCGGGCAGGTAGCGGGCCCATTCCGCCCGGGTGATCGGGTCACCCATCCGGGTGCAGATCTGGTCGACGACCCGTTCGGTGTCGGTGTCCCAGACGAACCCGACGACCTGGTTGGGCCCACCGACCAGGTAGCGGCCGTCGGGGGTGTAGGAGACCGCGACCATGGCGCCACGGCGTCCCCCGAGGCGCACCGGTGACGCGGCCGGATGCGCCACGTCCCAGGTGACGACGGTTCCGTCGCTGACGGCGGCGGTGATCCCGCGGCCGTCCGGGGTGTAGGTGATGGAGTTGACGGTGGCGGTGGCGCCGACGTAGGTCTTCGCGGCGACCGGGCGCCGCAGGTCACGGACGTCCCAGGTGCGCACCTGGGATTCGGTGCCGGCGGCCATCGTCTGTCCGTCCGAGCTGAACCGGATGCTGGTGACGGTGGCCGGGAACCCGCCGAGGGTGGCCAGCGGCGCCGGACGGCCGGGGGTGCGCACATCCCACAGTCGCAGCTGATGGTCGGGGCCGCCGGTGGCCAGGGTGTGCCCGTCGGGGCTGACCGCGACGGCGGTCAGGCCGAACCGGTGGGCGTTCACCCGGGCCAGGGCCCGCGGCGCCCGCGGGTCGTGGACGTCCCAGACGGCGAGTTCACCATCGCCGACGGCGGCGTACAGCGTCCGCCGGTCGGGGCTGAAGACCAGCTCACCGACGATGTAGGCGCTTTCCCGCATCGTGGCGAGCGCGGTGACGTGCCGCGGGTTGGTGGTGTCCCACAGCATGATCCTGCCGTCCTGGCCGGAGGTGGCCAGGGTGCGACTGTCACCGGTGAGTGCCAGGCCGTTGATCGCGCCGTCGTGTCCGGTCAGGGTCTGGATCGAGCGGGGGCGTGCCGGGTCGGCCAGATCCCACAGCATCGTGGTGTTGTCGTAGGCGCCGGTGACCACGAACCGGCCGTTCGGCGCGACCAGGGCGTTCCAGATGAACTTGGTGTGCCCGGCCAGGGTGTGGTCCAGTACCGACCACTGGCGCATCGAGGCGTCGGCCGCGCCGGTCGCGAGTGTCCGCCCGTCCGGGCTGAACGCGAGGCCCAGCACCTTGGCCGGATGCGGGAGCAGTTCCAGCGCATCGTCGTTGTGCAGCGGGTTGACGAGTTTCACCGTGCTGGCGCTGGCGAGGGCCAGCATCTGCCCGTCCGGGCTGAAGGCGACGGAGTCCACCGACGAGGTCTGGTCGTCGACGTAGATCTGCCGCGGATGCGCCGGATCCGTGACGGTGAACACCCGCGCGGTGGTGTCGAAACTGCCGGTGGCGGCGCTGCGCCCGCTGTGACTGAACGCGACCGCGCGGACCTGCTGGTTCGCGTCGAGCACCAGCCCGGTGCCGTCCTCACGGGCGAGCTGGGAGATCTCCCGCGGCTGGGCCGGGTCGGTGACGTCCCACAACCTGGCCGTCCCGTCGTCACTGCCGGTGAGGATGAGGGTGCCCGCAGGGTTGTAGGCGAGGGCGCGCACCTCGGCGGTGTGCCCGACCAGGTCCGCGCCGGCTACCGGCCGCCTCGGCTCGCTGATGTTCCACAGCCGGACGTGCGTGCCATAGCCGCCGGTGGCCAGTGTCCGCCCGTCCGGACTGAAGGCGAGACCGAACACCGAGGTGGACGCGGCGGTGGGCAGGGTCGCGAGGAACACCGGCTTCGTCGGATCGGCCAGGTCGTACAGGCGCACCGTGTGGTCGTCGCTGCCGGTGGCGAGCAGATGGCCGGTCGCGCTGAAGGCCACCGACTTCACCGCCAGCCGATGGCCGGTGAGCTTCGCCAGCGGTGTGCCGCGCGCCGGGTCGCGGGCGTCCCACAGATCTGTCGTCCAGTCGTTGCTGCCGGTGGCCAGCAGCCGGCCGTCCGGGCTGTAGGCGGTGGCGGTGACGGCCGCCCAGTGCCCGCCGAGCCGGCGGGTGGCGAACCCGTAACCGCTCGACAGCGAGTTGATCACGGCGCCGCGGGCGGCGGTGGTGTCGGCGTAACGGTAGGCGACCAGGCCGAGCTGTGCGGCCAGCAGCGGGTCGGAGCCGCGCAGCGAGTCCGCCTGGTTGGCGACCTGCCGGGACAGTGCCAGACCACGGTCATGCTCGGCGGTGGAACGCTGGTGCAACGCATACACCGTCGCGGCGACGGCGAACAGGACGAGCACCGTCAGGATGGCGACGAGCTGCTGCAGCCGGCGGGTGCGGCGCCGGGCGGTCCGCGCACCGGCCTGCTCCCCGGCGACGCTCTCGTCGAGGAACGCCGCCGCCGTGCCGGACAGCCCGGCCCGATGGTCACCCACCGCCGCCCATTCGCTCGCGGTGGCCAGCCTGGTCCCCGACAGCAGGTAGGACGGGTCCCGTCCCCCGCCGTCCCAACGTCCGGCGGCCTCGGTGACCTCCTGACGGGTGAGGGCACCGACCCGGTCGAACTCGATCCACTGCCGCAGCCGTGGCCAGGATCGCAGCAGCGCCTCGTGGGCGAGCTGCACGCTGTCCGCGTCCGTCGTGATCAGCCGGGCCGCGATGAAGCCGTCGAGGACACGGGTGCCGGCAGCGGTGTCGCTGACCTCGTCGAGCAGGTCCTCGCGGCGCATCCGGCGACGGGTGTCGTCGGTGGCCTCGCCGATGCGGACCAGCCGCATGAGCAGTTCGCGGGCCGCCGCCTGGGCCGAGGGGTCGAGTGCGGCGTAGGCCTGTTCGGCGGTGGTCGCGATCGCACCGACCAGCCCGCCACCGCGCAGGTGCCCGGCGACGGTCAGCGTCCGGCCCTCACGCTGCTGCCAGGTGGTGAGCAGCGCATGGGCGAGCAGGGGGAGCGCCCCCGGATCGCCGATCACCGAACCGCCGCCGCCGTCCGCGTCCCATCCACTGTCGCGGGGAGCGCCGTCGCTGTCGCCGCCGCCGGCACCCAGCCCATGCAGCAGCAGATCGACCAGACCTGGTTCGCAGGTCAACCCGACCAGCTCCGCCGGGCGCACGATCGCGTCGCGGACCTCGTGCGTCGTCATCGGCCCGACGATGACCTGACCGGACTGCAACGCGTCGAGCAGCTCCGGGTGGGCGGCGCAGTGGCCGTAGAAGTCGGCCCGCACCCCGAGCACGACGACGGCGGGCGCCGGCGTCCCGTCGTCCGCCGGTGTGCTGACCGCACGCAGGCAGCGGATGAACGTCCCCCGGTCAGCCTCGTCGCTGAGGGTGAACAGCTCCTCGAACTGGTCGACGACCAGCACGATCCTTCGTGTCGCTCCCGACGCCGCCGTCTCGGGGGTCGGCGCTGCCCCGTCCGAGGTGGTGCGCAGGGCGAGGAGCTCGGTGAGGGCATGGGCGAACCGGTTCGGGTCGCTGACCAGGGCCTCGAGCTGGGTGCTGGCCAGCAGTGGCACCGTGGTCGCCTGAGCGAGGCGGGCGGCGAGTTCGCGCAGTGGCTGCGCGGTGGGTGTCATGATGATCCGCGGCCAGCCCGCGGAGCCGGGCAGCCGGCCGGCGGCCAGCGCCGGCACCAGCCCGGCCCGCAGCAGCGACGACTTGCCCGCCCCCGACGCGCCGACCACGACCAGCGGACCCGCCCCCGCGAGCCGTTCCCGGAGCCGGGCGAGCAGATCGGTGACGGCCCGGTCCCGGCCGAAGAACCACTGCGCACTCGCCGCGTCGAACGACGTCAGTCCCGGGTACGGGCACACCTGCCGGGCGACGACCGGCGACTCGACCCGCCGGGTGACGAAATCATCACCGTCCGCGTCGGTGTCCGATCGCTCGGGGCCGGGCAGTTCGGGGCCGGGGGAGGTGTGGGCCTGGTTGGTGGCCATGATCAGCAGATCGGCCCAGTTGCTGACGATCCGCCGGGTCGGCAGGGCGTCGGCGAGTCGTGGCCGCAACCGCCGGTACAGGTCCTCCAGGGTCAGCTCGGGCGGGCCGTCCGGGTCCCCGGCGACGAGCAGGGAGATCAACAGGCCGGTCAGCGCGGTGCGTTCGGCGCCGGGCGCCGCCAGGGACACCAGGTCAGCCGCCGCGCTGACCAGCACGTCGATCCGCCCGGCCGGGCTCTGCGCCCCGCCGATCGGACGCGCGGCCCCCTGCGCGCCACCCGTCTCGTAGGCATCGATGACCAGCGCGACCCGACGCGCCCGGCTCCCCGCCGCGATCGCCATGATCTCGAGGAAGCCCAGCCCCGTGTCGGCCAACCGTTCGACGTCGCCGTCCGTGCCGGCGGTGGCCAGGAAGATCTCGCCGTGGGCGCCGCGCACGAGGGCGCCGACATACCAGAACACCAGCAGGTCCGTCGCGTCCGCCGCGGCCGCGGACAGTGCCGTGGTGACCTCGGCCGGCGACGCCGGATCGGCGAGCACCTGAACCTGCCTACCCGCGAGCCCGCAGCCTCGGGCCAACGCGTCGGCAAGGTCGGTCACGGTGCGCCGGGCCTGCGTGACCGCTTCGATCCCGCCCCCGGGCCGTTGTGCCCCGACACCGACCAGCACCGCCCGCGTCCGTGCGGTGTCCAGGTGCGTGCGTTCGCCCATATGGACGCCGACCATGGCGCATCCCCCGTAGCATCCCCCGATGCCCCGCCGGCCACCTCGCCGCCCGGCAACCCGGGGCGAGCCCAGCGGGCGGCCCCGGCGGCCCGGTAGGGCGACTGAACCGGCAGAGCAGCCGGACCATCAGCGCCACCGGCCTGGCGGACGGATGGATGGCGGAAGCAGCCGTGTCCCCACACGGCTGTCGCACATTGTATCGATCGGTCAGTGCATCAACGCGGAAACTGGTCAGTGTCCGGACAAGCCAGTCTGTCCTTCAGGTCAGCCTCGTCCGACCGCGCGGGCGGCGCGGACAACGCGGCTACCTTGCGCAGCAGGATGGCGCGTTCACGGGCGTTGCCGCACAGGCGGGCGGCCTGTTCGAGTTCCGTGCGGGCCTGCGTGGTGCGACCGAGGCGGGTCAGCAGCTCCCCGCGCACGGTGGGCAGCAGATGCGAACCGTTGAGCAGGCCGCCGCCGGCGAGGGCGTCGACGATCTCCAGGGCTGGCAGTGGGCCGTGCGCCATCGCGACCGCCACCGCCCGGTTGAGATCGACGATCGGCGACGGCGCGACCTGACCGAGCGCCTCGTAGAGCAGCACGATCCGCTCCCAGTCGGTCGCCGCCACCGCTGGCGCCCGCGCGTGACAGGCCGCGATCGCGGCCTGTAGCCCGTAGGGACCAAGGCCGCGCCCGACGGCGGACGCCCGCTCGAACGCGGCCAGCCCGCGCCGGATCGCCGCCCGGTCCCACCGGCCGCGATCCTGGTCGGCGAGCAGGACCGGCTCACCGTCCGGACCGGTGCGTGCCGGGAACCGCGCGGCGGTGAGCTCGCACAGGGCGAGCAGACCGTGGACCTCCGCCTCGTCCGGCAGCAGCGCGACGAGCATCCGGGTCAGCCGGATCGCCTCGAACGCCAGATCCGGCCGCAGCAGATCCGCCCCGGAGGTCGCCGTCGAACCTTCGGTGAAAATGACGTAGAGCACGCTGAGTACCGCACCGAGCCGTTCGCGGCGCTCGTGCGCCGGTGGCAGGGCGAACGGCACGCGGGCCGCGGCGATCGTCTTCTTCGCGCGGGTGATCCGGGCCTGGATCGTCGGGGTGGGCACCAGGAACGCCCGGGCGATCTCCTCACTCGACAGACCACCGACCACCCGCAGCGTCAGCGCCACCCGGGCCTGCGGCGCGAGCACCGGATGGCATGCCGTGAACATCAACGCCAGCACGTCGTCGTGGACCCGGTCGGGGTCCCACAGCAGATCATCGCTGTCCTGCTGTGACGTGAGCGTGAACGATCCGCCCGGCAGGCAGCCCGCGGCGGTCGACCTCGCCGCGACCGGCGCACCAGAACTGGTCTGACCCTCGGTGAGCTGGTGCGCGAGCTCGGCGTAACGCTCGTCTCGGGTGCTACGGCGGCGGAACGCATCGATCGCCCGCCGCCGTCCCGTCGTGAGCAGCCACCCCGCCGGACTACGCGGCACGCCGGAATCCGCCCAGGCGACGAGCGCCTCCGTGACCGCCTCCTGGGCGACGTCCTCGGCCAGCGCGAAGTCCCCGGTGAACCGGGCCAGCGCGCCGACGATCCGGGCGGCGTCGATCCTCCACACCGCCTCCACCGCCCGCCGAGCCGATGCCCCCGCGTCCGCCCCCGCGTCACCCGGGACGCCGCCGCCCCCCGCCTCACCCTGGACGCCGTCACCTGGGAGGTCGTCACTCGGGAGGCCGTCACCGGCCGGAGCGGCGGCGTTGTCGGGCATCAGAGCTGGCCGGTGCGCTCGCGCCAGGCACGCTCCCTGACGACCCACTCGTTGTCCTGCGGGAACTCGTCGATGCCGGGGACCCGACGGATCTCGCACTTGGAACCGGGGATGGAGGGCATCCGGCGGGCCCACTCGACGGCCTCGTCCTTCGTGGCCACCTCGAGGATGTAGAAGCCGCCGAACAGCTCCTTCGTCTCCCCGTAGGGACCGTCGGTGACCACCGGGGTCTCACCGGAGTAGTCGACGACGACGCCCTGGGCCGCGTCGTCCAGACCCTCGGCCGCGACCAGCACGCCGGCGTGGATCAGTTCCTCGTTGAACCGGCCGACCTTCTCGAGCATCTCCTCGAACGGAGTCGAGATCATGTGCTGGAACGACTCGTCGCTGTTACGCATGATCAGCATGTACTTCGGCATGTGTCGATCTCCCTGCTCCGGGCCGCCGTCCGACCCTCTCACCTCCAGGTCGAACGGGACACCGGCACATCGACACCACGTCGCACCATCGCCAGGGATTTTTTCGGCCGCACCGTCCCGGCGTCCGCGCACCGCCCGCGACGAAGATCCGCGCCGGTGCGCCACCTGCCTGGACGGGGGCGAGGTTCCCGCGTCCAGGCAGGTCACCCGCGGTCGCCGTCCGAGGGTGTGGGGGAGCAGCGGGTCTCGGTGGCAGGTCGCTTTCCCGTCCGGGCCGCCCGGCGGCCGGGGGTCCTCGGCGCCCGGCCCGCGGTGTCGCGTCCGGATGCGGAGGACTGTGCGGCCACATGCCGAGGACTGTTCGGTCTGACGAGGCTGAAATCCCGAACAACCCTCGGCATGACGTGATCTTGGCCGCGGTCTGGCAGTGGTCTGGTCTCGTTCCGAGCGGATTACGCGAGCTGGGGCTCGCGGACGCGGTCGGCGCCGGCGCGCAGCGCGGGGATGAGCTCCTTGCCCCACTCGACGACGTCCTCGTACGGGTCGAAGCCACGGATGAGGAAGGTGTCGACGCCGATCTCGTGGTAGCGCAGCAGCGCGTCCGCGACCTGCGAAGGGGTGCCCACGTGGCCGGAGGAGTTACCACCCGGGCCGGTCAGGGCGGTCACGCCGAACCACAGCCGCTCGTCGTGCACCTGCTGGCGGGCGGCCCGCTGCATCCGGGCGGACGACTCCGACTCGGTGGTGCCGAAGCTGCGGATGCCGAGGGCGGCACCGGCGACCCCACCGGCTCCGGCGGCCTCGACCCGGCGGCGGGTCTCGGTGAGGATGGCCTCGGCGCGAGCCCAGGCGGCGTCCTCGGTGTCGGCGATGATCGGGCGGGTGGACAGGCTGAACCGCAGGGTCCGGCCATGCTTGGCGGCCTCGGCCCGCAGCGTCGCGATGCGCTCGGCGGTCTGCTCCAGCGGCTCGCCGAAGAGCATGTAGGTGTCGGCATGCTGCCCGCCGACCCGGACCGCCGCGTCCGACTGGCCACCGAAGAACAGCGGGATGCCACCGGGGCGGACCGGCTTGACCGTGCTGTACGCGCCCTCGAACCGGTAGAAGCGGCCCTCGTGGTCGAACGGCTCGTCGGAGGTGAGGGTGCGGCGCAGCACGTCCATGAACTCGGCGGTGCGGTCGTAGCGGGTGTCGTGGTCGGCGAAGTCGCCGTCGCGACGCTGGTCGGCGTCGTTGCCACCGGAGATGTGGTGGATGGCGACCCGTCCGCCGCCGGTGAGGTGGTCCAGGGTGGCGAGCTTGCGGGCGACGAGCGTCGGCTGGGTGAACCCGGGCCGGTGCGCGATCAGCACGCCAAGTCGCGACGTGTTCGCCAGGACGTGCCCGGCGACGGCGAACCCGTCCGGGGAGACGGCGCTGTAGCCGATCAGCACCCGGTCGAAACCGGACGCGTCGTGGGCCTGCGCGAACCGGGTCAGGTAGGCGGTGTCGACGGCGGGCCCGCCGAGGTAGGAGCCACGGGTCTCCGACGCTTCCTTGGTACCCACCATGCCGAGGATCTCGAGGGACATGCGCGCAACCTTCCTGGTACTGGACGTGCGGGACGTGCGGGACCTGCTGGATGTGCTGGATGTGCGGGACCGGGACGTGCGGGGCGGGTCAGACGGAGACGGGTTCGCGCTCGGCGGTCTGCTCGCGGACGAGGCGGATGAGCGTGCCGTAGTCCCGGGCGTCCGAGACCGGGTCGAAACCGCGGATGAGCAGGGTCGAGACGCCGACGCCCACGTAGTCGACGAGGGACTCGGCGACCTGCTCGTAGCTGCCGACCAGGGCGGTGGAGTTGCCCGCGGCGCCGGTGGCCTTGGCGATGGCGGTCCACAGCCGCTTGTCGTGGACGTCGCCCTCGGCGGCGTAGCGCAGCAGCCGCTGGCTGCCGACCTGCGCGGCGCTGTCGATGCCGAACACCTTCTTCACCTCGCCGGCCCGCTCGCGGGTGAGTTCGAGGATGTGCGCGGCCCGGTCCCAGGCGGCCTGCTCGGTGTCGGCGGCGATGGGCCGAAGGCTCACGCTGAACCGGGTGTCGCGGCCGTACGGCGCGGCGGCGGCCCGCACCTGGCGGATGCGTTCGATGATGCCGGCCAGCGGCTCACCCCAGAACGCGTACACGTCGGCGTGCTTGCCACCGACCCGCACCGCGTCCGCCGAGGCCCCGCCGAAGTAGATCGGAACGCGTCCGGCCGGCGGGCGCACCGCGGAGAAACCCCCGCGCACCTGGTAGAACTCGCCGTCGTAGTCGAACGGCACCTCCGACTCCCATTCGCGGCGCAGCACGTCGAGGAACTCGTCGGTGCGCCGGTAGCGGGTCACCTTGTCGGACAGGTCGCCGTCGCGGGCCTGGTCGGCGTCGTCCCCGCCGGTGATGACGTGCAGGGCGATCCGGCCGGGATGGAACGCGTCCAGGGTGGCGTACTTGCGCGCGGCGATCGTCGGGGCGACGAAGCCGGGACGGTGCGCGAGCAGCACCTTCAGGGTGGTGGTGCGGGCGAGGATCTGGTCGGCGACGACGAAGCCGTCGGGCATCGCGGAGCTGTGCGCGACGAGCACCCGGTCGAAGCCGGCGTCCTCATGCGTGCGGACCAGCAGTTCGAGGAAGTCCGGGTCGACGGCCGGCCCGCCGAACCCCTGCGCTTCACTGCCCGCCGAGGTGCTGGCGATCCCGATGAACTCGATGCTCACAGCGAGGTTTCCTTCCGGACGGCGGACGTGTCAGCGGCGGCGGTGCCGGCAGCGGCGGCGGTGGTGGCGGCGGGCAGCCGGGCGCGCCAGGTGCGGTCGTGGTGGCAGGCCGAGATCCAACTGCCGGCGGGACGCCCGGGCGCCTCCACCCGCGGCGGGGCGGTGTCGCAGTCGACGGTGGCGAACGGGCAGCGGTGCGCGAACACACAGCCGCCGACGTCCCGCGCGTCCGGGCGTGGCCCGGGGGTCGGACCCGCCGCGGTCGAGGCGGTGGTCGTCGTGGCCGCTGTGGTCGTGGTCGGGTCGGGGATGCCGGGGGCGGGTGCCGGTCGCAGCGCGGCGGCGGCCTGCCGGTTACGGCCGTGGATGTCGGGTGCGGAGGCGATCAGCAGCGCGGTGTACGGGTGCCGTGGCGCGGCGAACACGTCGGCGATCGGACCGTCCTCGACGACCCGTCCCCGGTAGAGCACGACGACCCGGTCGGCGATGCCGGCCAGCGAGCTCAGGTCGTGGGAGATGACCACGATGCCGACGGACAGCCGGCGGCGCAGCTCGTCGAGCAGGATCAGGATGTGGTTGCGGTTGGACGCGTCGAGCGCGCTGACCGGTTCGTCGCACAGCAGCAGCCGCGGGTCCGCGACGACGGCCCGGGCGATCGAGGCGCGCTGGCGCTGCCCGCCGGAGATCTGCGCGGGGCGTCGCTGCGCCACGGCCGGGTCGAGGCCGACCAGGGTGAGCGCGCCGGCGACCCGTTCGGCCCGTTCGGATCTGCTGCCGACGCCGGCGATGGCCATGCCCTCGGCGATGCTCGCCCCGATGGTGAGCTCCGGGTCGAGGGAACGCAGCGGATCCTGGAAGACGAACTGGATCGCCCCGCCACGGCGGAACCGGCGGCGGGCCCGGGTGCGCAGGCCGAGGATGTCCTCGCCGTCGAGCCGGACCTGGCCACGGTCGGCGGGGGTGAGTCCGGCGACCGCGCGGGCCAGAGTGGTCTTGCCGGAACCCGTCTCGCCGACGATCCCGACGATCTCCCCGGGGCGCACGGTCAGCTCGATGCCGTCCAGGACCCGGGTGCGTCCGATCCCGCCCCGTTCGAGGAAGGAGACGCCGAGCCCCTCGATCCGCAGCAACGGCACCGAGGACGGGCTCCCGGTGGCGTCCGCACGGCCGGTGCCGGCGGTACCCGGATCGTCCTGGTCGATGGTGGGGGTGTGGCTGGTGCCCGGCCGGCTGGCCGGCACGGGCCTGGCGCCGGCGGGTTCCCGCTGGGGGGTGGCGAGGTCGGGGGTGGCGAGGTCGATGTCGGGCATCAGGCGACTCCTGCTCCGGCGGCGGCTCCGGTTCCCTGCAACGCGATCTCCTCGACGCGCAGGCAGCGGACGGATCGGCCGTCCGGCTGGTCGGTCAGCGGTACCGGGCTGGTGCGGCACTCGGTGGTCGCGAAGGCGCAGCGGTCGGCGAACCGGCAGCCGGCGATCGTCGCGCCGACCGGCGGCGGCTGGCCGTCGATGACGGCCAGGGTGCGTCGTTCCCAGCTGCCGACCGAGGCGACCTGCAGCAGCGCCTCGGTGTACGGGTGACGGGGGGCGAGCAGCACCTCGGCGGTGGGGCCGGCCTCGACGAGTTCGCCGGCGTAGAACACCAGCACCCGGTCACACAGTTCGGCGATGACGGCGAGGTCGTGGGACACCGCGATGATCGACAGGCCTCGTTCGGCGCGCAGGGAGGCGAGCAGGTCGAGCACCTCGGCCTGGATGGTGACGTCCAGGGCGGTCGTCGCCTCGTCGGCGATGAGCAGCGCCGGATCGCCGCAGACGGCGATGGCCAGCACCACCCGCTGCAGCATGCCGCCGGACAGTTCGTGCGGGTACTGCCGGTAGACCCGCTCCGGGTCGTGCAGCCCCATCGAGGCGAGCAGCTGGACGGCGGTGGTGCGGGCGTCACGGCGGGAGGCGCCGAGTTTCACCCGTAGCTGTTCGGCCACCTGCCGGCCCACCGGGTAGGACGGGTTGAGGTAGGACGCGGGGTCCTGGAACACCGCGGCGATGCCGGTGCCGCGCAGCTGGTCCCAGGCTCGCCGGGGCAGCCCGACGAGCTGGGTGCCGTCCAGGTCGATCGACCCGCCGCTGACCGCGCAGCCGGGGGCGAGCACGCCGAGGACCGAGCGGCAGACCAGCGTCTTGCCGCTGCCGGACTCGCCGACGATCCCGATGGCCTCGCCCCGGCGCACCTCGAACGACACCCCGTGGACGGCCTCGGTGGCCCCGCCGCCGATCGTCACGTGCAGGTCGTCGACCTTCAGCAGCACCGGAGCCGGTGCGGTGTCGGTGGTGTTCGGCTCAGCCATGCGAGCTCTCCTCCTGACCGAAGCTCTGCCCGGCGCTCTGCGCGGATGTCTGCGCGGGGATGGCCATGGCCGGCGTCCGGGCGGATCCGCCGGGGGTGGGTTCGGCGTCGGGCTTGGCGCGTCGGCTGAACAGGCCGCCGCCGGCCGGCGCGGACGGGAGTCCGGTGGTGTCCCGGATGGCATCGGCGAGCGCGTTCAGGGCGCCGGCGGTGAGCGCGATCGCGAGGGCCGGCAGGATCGGTGCCCACGGCTGCTGGGACAGGAAACCCAGGTCGCTCGAGAGCATGCCGCCCCAGGTCGGCGCCGGTGGTTTCACGCCGATGCCGAGGAAGGTCAGCGAGGAGACGACCAGCAGGACCGCCGCGGCCAGCTGCGCCGTGGTGACCGCGACCGTCGGCAGCACCTTCGACCAGACATGCCGACGGATGATCCACCAGCGGGACGCCCCCAGCAGTTCGGCGACCTCCACGTACTGGGCCCGGGTGAGGGTGAGGGCGGCGGCCCGGGTGATCCGGAACAGCAGCGGCGCGAGGAAGATCCCGATCGCGAGCATCGCCTGGGTCAGGCCGTTGCCGAGCACACCGGTCACCGACACCGCGAAGATGATGTACGGCATGGTCATGATCGCGTCGACGATCCGCTGGGCCGCCCAGTCGAAGAACCGGCCGAAGAAGATCGAGGCGAGCCCCGCCGGCACGCCGATCACGAAGGCCACGGCGACACCTTCCAGGGCGCCGACGACCGAGCGGCCGGTGGCGTCCATGAGCCGGGAGAGCACGTCGCGGCCCAGGTAGTCGGTGCCGAGCCAGTGCTCGCCGCTCGGCCCGGACAGGGCGTGCGCGGTGTCCTGGGCGAGCGGGTCGTGCGGGGCGAGCAGGCCGCCGGCGAAGCCGAGGAAGACGACGACGGCGATGATCACCAGCGAGATCTGCGCGGACCGCAGCCGCAGGGCCTGGCGTAGCTGACCGCCGGTGTCGCTCATTGTTCCCGCCTCTTCGCATGCGGGGTGAGCCGCAGCAGGGCGGCGTTCACCAGCAGGTTGGACAGCACGACCAGCCCGATCATGGTGACCAGGACGCCCTGGATCACCGGGATGTCACCCTTGGCCGCCGCGTCCAGACTGAGCTTGCCGAGGCCGGGCAGGTTGAACACCGCCTCGGCGACCACCATCGCCCCGATGACCTGCGGGACGTAGTAGCCGAGCACGGTGACGGCGGGCCCGGCGGCGTTGCGCAGCGCGTGGCCGAACACCACCCGCCGCCGGGTCAGCCCGCGCACCTCGGCCCCGACGACGTAGTTCTCCCGCAGCTCTCCGACCAGGGAGGTGCGCAGCTGGCGGGCGATGGCCACGGCCACGTCCACCGACAGGGCGAGTGCCGGCAGGATCGCGAAGCGCAGCCACTGGCCGAAGTCCTGGTCGATCGGCACGTAACCGCCCGAGGGCAGGACCGGCAGGGTCACCGAGAACAGCACGATCAGCCCGATGCCGATGACGAACGGTGGGACGGTCGACGCCGCCGAGCACAGCATGGTGACCCCACGGTCGAACCAGCCGCCGCCCGACAGCGCCGCCCCGACGCCCAGCGCCCCACCGAACAGGATCCCGAGCAGCAACGCGACGATCGTGATCGAGACGTTCACCGGCAGCGCCTGGGTGATGCTGTCGGAGACCGGCAGGGTGGTGTAGTACGACCGGCCGAAGTCCCCGGTCAGCGCATGACCGAGCCAACTGAAGTACTGGACGAGAAACGGCCGGTCCAGACCGAAGTAGTGGTTCATCCGGTCGATGTCCGCGGGGGTCGCGGTCTCCCCGAGCACCTGGGCCGCGGGGTTGGTGTCGGTGAGCGCCCCGAGCCCGAAGGTGATGAACGTCGAGAGCAGCACCACCGGTATCCAGACCACCACGGCGGAGCGCAGTACCCGCAGCACGGGCCGCCCCAGCGCACCCCAGCGCACCCCAGCGCCACGTCCCGCCGACGGCTGGGTCGGCGTCGGTGCCGGCGCTGTGGGCCGGCCGATCTCCAGCGTTGTCATCAGCTCACCCGGACCCCTTCGAAGCGCTGCACGGCCAGGAAGCTGCCGAGCGTGGAGACGTTCTTCTTGCGGGCGAGAATGCGCGGCGTGGTGAACAGGAAGATGTTCGGCATCGTCTCCACCGCGATCTTCGTGGCGGCCTGCAGCACCTTGGGATAGGACGGGTCTTCCAGCGGCGTCTTGCGCACCGTGGCGAGCGCGGCGGTGAGCTCCGGCGGGGTCCTGCGGCCGGGGTTCATCAGGCCCTGCTCACCGAAGAGCACCTGGAAGGCCTGGACGGCCGAGTCGCGCCCGGCGAAGCCGTCCACCGCGAGGGCCCGGGAATGCTGGATGTACATGATCTGGGTGGCCTGGGCCGCCGGGATCGTGTCGATGGTGAGTTTCACACCGATTTTCGCCAGCTGTGCCTGGACCTGTTCGGCGATCGCGGTGGACGCCCCGGTGGTGGTGATCGGGACTTCCAGGCCGGTGGCGTGGCCGGCCTCGGCGAGCAGTTTCTTCGCCTTCTCCGGGTCGTAGGCGAAGGCGTTGTCCAGGCTCGGGTCGTGGCCGACATATCCCGGCGGGAAGGGTTGGTAGTTCACCACGCCGTAGCCGAAGGTCTGGGTCTTCGCGAGTGCGGCGCGGTCGATGCCGTACTTGAACGCCTCGACGACCTTCGGGTTGTCGAACGGCGCCTTGGTGATGTTCACGTCGAGCACCGTGGTGACCAGCGACGGGATGATCTGCACCTCGAGGCCGGCGGACTTCGCCGCGGACACCTGGCTGGCCGGGATCTGGGCGACGTCGAGACGCCCCGACTGCAGCGAGGCGATCGCCGTGGCGGCCTCGGGCGCCGGGTAGAGCTCGAAGGCGTCCAGGTGGATGTTCGCCTTGTCCCAGTAACCGGGGAAGCGCACCAGGTTCGCCGACTGGTTCGGCACGTAGGCGGTGAGCCGGAACGGGCCGGCGCCGACCGGCTTGGTGGCGATGCCCTTGGCGTCCTTCTCGAAGGCGGTGGGGCTCACGATCATGCCGGTCTTGCCGGCGAGCAGGCTCGGGATCTGGTAGTTCACGCTCGACAGGCCGAGCGTGACGGTGCGGGCACCGTCGTTGGCCGTGATGGTCTGGACGTCGACCAGCTGCGCTGCGACCAGCGAGCCGGTGAAGTCCCGACCGCGCTCGAGGCTCTTGCGCACCGCGGTGGCGTTCAGCGGGGTGCCGTCGCTGAAGGTGAGGCCGGAGCGCAGGACGAAGGTGACCTGCTTGCCCGTGGCGTCGTACTTCCACGACTCGGCCAGCGCCGGGACCGGGTTGGCCTTCTCGTCCAGTTTGGTCAGCGCGGCGTAGACGAGCGACAGGGCGTGCACGTCCCAGCCGGCGGACGACGTCACCGGGTCCCAGGAGGTCACTGTCGACCAACCCCAGCGCAGCGTCCCGCCGTTGCCGCCACCGGCAGCGACCCCGGAGTCGCTGCCACCACCGCAGGCGGCGAGCAACAGGGACGAGCCGGCAACTGCGCCGAGGCCGAGGAAGCCTCGACGGCCCAGCACCATCGCCTCACTGCGGCGATCCTGGGCGGTCGAGTCGGCTCGTAGGTGTGCTGCGTTCACGGGGGCCGTGGTTCCTCTCTGGGAAAAGGGATTGCGGGATGTTTCCCGGGGCACAGGGTGACCATGCGGGCGTCTGCCGTGCGCATTCCGCGCGAACACGTCGAAGAATCTGCTGTGCACACGGAGCCGATACGCGGACCTGTGGGCATGCTTCGCCCGCCCGGGATTACCGGGACGGAACTGTGGGCAGGATTCGACGCGCCCTTATCGCCGAACGGGCAGGGCTCGTGTCAGGAGTCGGGAAAAGCGGGCGCACTCGCGGCGGGCAGGAACACAGCTGAAAGGGAGCGTGTGGTGCCGGGAGTCCGCGAAGCCTGAAAGATCGACGGGTTCAGCGACAGAGGGCGCTGGACGTCCGCCGGTAGTCCACGTAGCGGCATGCCACGGGTAGGAATCTCGACCGCATGCGTGAACAATGCCCGACGTCCGACAAGTCCGTCAACATGCGGGCTGGATCGGTGCTGGTCACCGAGGTCGCCGTGTCCGATCTGCCGTTAATGGTCAAAAAATGCCTTTTCATAATGATAGATAGGCATTTGGGGGTGCGTTGACCGTTGGCAGGGTGGGTGCTGGTGACTGCCACGGCCGAGGGTCGCTGCCATGCGTGACTGATTCACGGCCCCCGGCAGTGGCGAAGGTCACTGTCAGCTCAGTCGAGCAGGTCGGGCTGCTCCTCGACGATGATCTCGTAGAGGGCGTCGAAGGCCCAGCGTGCGCCGTCGTTGTCGCGTCCGCCCTGACCGGCCGTGTAACTGGCGGTCCGGTGGTCCAGCAGCCGCAGCGGGCCGGCCGCGGCGGCCACCAGCTGGGTGTGGGCCGCACGTTCGGCCGCGATGAACCGGTAGGCCGCCGCCTCCACGCTCGCGCCGACGGTGAGCAGCCCGTGGTTACGCAGGATCACCAGCTTGTGCGGGCCGAGCGCATCGGCGATCTTCTGCCCCTCGTCCTGCGTGACGACGGCCCCGTTGTACTCGCCGAACACCGCCTGATGCTGGTAGAAGCTGCAGACATCCTGGGAGATCGGGTGCAGCGGCTCGCCGAGCGCGGCCAGGGCCCGTCCGTACGGCGAGTGGGTGTGCGCGGCGCCGATCACGTCCGGCCGGGCGGCGTGGATACGGGAGTGGATCGCGAACGCCGAGGTGTTCAGCGGTGGCTGCCCCTCGACGATCTCGCCCTGGGAGTTCACCAGCAGCAGGTTCGACACCGTGATCCGGCTGAAGTCCAGGCCGAACCGGTTCACCCAGAAATGGTCGGGCAACTCCGGGTCGCGTGCGGTGATGTGGCCGGACAGGCCCTCGGCCAGGCCGAGCTTGGCGAAGATCCGATAGGCCCCGGCCAGCTTGCGCCTGCGGTGCAGCCGCTCCTCGGCGATCGAACGCTGCGGCACCGGTCGCGGCCACACCCCGCCCTCGGCGGGGGAGACCAGCCCGTTCCAGCTGCTGCTCTCGTTGTCGTCGCTGGACGCCTCGTGCTGCCGGCCACCCTCGGTCACCACGATCACGGACGGCTCGGTGCTCGGGGAGGTCAGGTCGGATGCCAGTGTCATCTCGATCAGGATCCTTTCCGTTCGGTGATCGATGCGTGTGCTGTGGCAGCCGCGCGGACCGCCGCGATGACGCGCGTCGACTCCGCGCGCACCATCCAGTTCGGCTGCACCTCGGCGAACCGCACGACCTTCGCCTGGTCGATCACGACGGCGCTCGGGTAGGGCAGGACCCAGGAGCCGGTGCCGAGGATCTCGCCGAGGTCGACGCCACGCGCCCGGGAGGCGTCCCGCTCGGCGTCCGTCGGCGCGAAACCGAGGCCGAAACGGTCGATCAGCGCGTGATCGGGATCGCTGGCCACGGTGAAGTCGAACCCGTGCCGCTCCCGGACGCGCACCAGCCGTTCGGGGACCTGCGGGCTGATCGCCACCAGTTCCACCCCCAGCTCCCGCAGGGCGGGTGCCAGGGTCTGCTGGTAGCCGCGCAGGGCGGTGTTGCACGCCGGGCAGGCCTCGAACCGGAAGAACAGCAGCACCGCCGGCCCGCGCGCGACCAGATCGTCGAGCCTGGTGGTGCCACCCCCCGCCGTCGGCAGCGCGAACGGCGCGACGACGTCACCGGGCGCGACGAACCGGGACGGATCGGCCTGCTCGACGAGGCGTCCGCGGAGCTCGGCGTGGCCGCGCAGCTGCTCGGCGGGCCATTCCGCATCCCGGCTGGCCTGCAGTTCGGCCATGAATTCCGCCAGGGTCCGCGGCGCGGTCCGGGTCTGGTTCACGAGACAGTTCTCCTTCGGCGCCGCCGACGTTCTCAGGTGCCGGTGACGGGTGGTACGGCCTGCGGGCGGGGACGGGGAAACGTGAATGTCGGGGAGCGTGAAAAGTCCGGTTTCGAGGTGATCCTGACAGACTCGCGGGGAGGCTTCCCCGGTCTCTGGCGTATCCGCGACGGGCGTCAGCGGTATGCCGCGGCGCCGCGGGAATTGTTACCGTCGTGTGGCTGCCTGGCTGTGAACCGCGGGAATCTCTGTGGACATGGCTGTGCCGCGGACGGTCACCCGGAAGTCCCGGGCGTACCGCCGCCTGGCGTGCCGTTATCGGAACTCTGCGGTACGAGCGAATCTGCTGTCAAGCTTCTGCCGTCGGAATAAACGGCCTTCGGAACCCGTTTTCGCGAGCGCCATGGCCACGTTCTGTGATTGAGGTGAATCAATTTCAGCTGTGACTCTGGTCACACGTCATCTGTACTTGACCGATCGGGAAACTGTGGTCAACGTTGACGTGTGTTGAGGACCGCCTACCTGGTCACCCGCCAGCACATCGACCTGCTGCGCGTCATCTCCGCGAGCTGTCGCGGCCACTGATCTCCTGATCTCCGGCCCGCTGAGTCGGGCTGCGGCCAGTACCCGACGGCCAGCGCCCGGCCGTCCGCACGTCCGCACGTCCACCTGGTCGGTCGGCCGACCGGCGCACCGCGGTGCGGGTGCGGGTTCGGGCGGCTTCCTGAATCTCGCGGCTTCCGGCCGGTGCACCGCCGACGGCGGCTGGTCCGCGGACCCGGACATCACCTCTGGTGTTGCCGTCTCCGGCTGGTGTTGCTGTCTCCGGCGCCCCGCCGGTTTTCGGGAGCCGGCTTGTGTGCGGGACCGGCTGGTTTTCGGGAACCGGCGGTGCCGCGATTGTGCAGTGCGCGTCTCCCTCTGTCGTACGGAGAATCTGTGGATCTTCAACTTGCTGGCCGCCGGGCGATTGTGACCGGAGGTAGCCGTGGTATCGGGCGGGCGATCGCCCGGGCGCTGCTCGCCGAGGGAGTTCAGGTCGTCATCGCCGCCCGAAACGCCGAGGCGCTGAAAGCGACGGCCGCGGAGCTGACCGAAGGCGGCGTCGGGCGCACGGTCCTGCCGGTGGTCGCCGACGCCGGCGATGACGCGTCGGTGCGTGAACTCGTCGAGCAGACCGTGGCCGCCCTCGGCGGGATCGACATTCTGGTCAACAACGCCGCGAAGCCCGGTGGCGCCGGGGCCGGTGGCGGGGGAACCGTGGCACTGTCGACCGCCGACGCCGCCGCCGACTTCAACGTCAAGGTGCTCGGCTATCTGCGCACCGCCCAGGCCGTCACACCGCACTTCACCGCGCAGGGCTGGGGCCGGATCATCAACATCGGGGGGCTGGCGGCCCGCCAGGTCGGCCTCGCCTCCGGCTCGATCCGCAACGTCGGCGTCGCCGCGCTCACCAAGACCCTCGCCGACGAGCTGGGCCCGCACGGCGTCACCGTCAACGTGGTGCACCCCGGCCTGACGCTCACCGCGGACGACGGCGGCAGCGTCGTCCTGTCCGACGAGCAGATCCAGGCCGCCGCCGCCCGCATCGCCCTGGGCCGGGCCGTCACCGCCGACGAGGTCGCCGCGATCGTCACTTTCCTCGCCTCACCGCTGTCGGTCGCCGTCACCGGCGAGTCGATCGCCGCCGGCGGCGGCACCCTCGGCCCGATCCACTACTGACCGGCCGCTGACCCCGCCCCGCTCTGCTCTGCCACCCCGCTCGAAGGGAACCGCATCATGACCACCATCGTGGAGACCCCGGTCTCGTCGTCGCTGGACATCCGTCCGTTGCAGCCCACCATCGGCGCGGAGATCAGCGGTGTGAACATCGCCGAGCCGCTGACCCCCGCCGTGCGCGACGAGATCCGGGCCGCCCTGCTGCGGCACAAGGTCGTCTTCTTCCGCGACCAGGAGCTCACCCAGCAGACGCACGAGGCGTTCGCCCGCGAGTTCGGTCCGCTCTACACCCACCCGGGCGCCGCGAAGGCCGAGGCGACCTCCGGTGCCATCCACCGGATCTCCGCCGACGACCTGAAGAAGTACGAGAGGACGTTCCGCCCGCAGCCCGGCGACGACACCTGGGACGCCTACCACACCGACACCAGCTGGCGGCTCGTCCCCACCTGGGGTGCGGTGCTGCGGGCCGTGGTCCTGCCCGAGGTCGGCGGGGACACCGTCTGGGTCGACGCCGCGCTCGCCTACGAGAGCCTCTCCGACGAGATCAAGGAGCGCCTCGAGGGCCGCCACGTCACCCACGACTACCGCTCGGCGCTGCAGGTCTCCGGGCACGACTACCCGATCGTCGCGCACCCGGTCGTGCGCACCCACCGTGAGACCGGTGAGCGCAACGTGTGGGTGAACTTCACCCAGCGCCCCACGATCGTCGGCCTCGACCGGTCCGAGAGCCGTGAGCTGCTCGCGGCCATCATCGACCAGTACCGCCGGCCGGAGAACCAGGTGCGCTTCTCCTGGCGCCCCGGCTCGGTGGCCTTCTGGGACAACCGCGCCACCGTCCACTACGCCGTGCGCAACTACGGCTCCACCCCCCGTCTGCTCGAGCGCATCCTCATCGCGGACGACCCCCAGTACGCCGACCTGTAGTCAGCCCGCCCGACCGGGACATTCCGGATCACCGAGGGTGGTCAGGGCTCAGCCCTGACCACCCAGGCGCCGACAGCCACTGTGGCGCTAGGAGTGAAGCTGGTTGTCAACCTGATGTCGGATGGTCAACGCTGACACACCGAAGTAGGCGGCGACCGCGTCGAGTGCGGCGTCCTCATCGTGACCGTCAAGCTCGTCGAGGGCCCGACGGATGCCCTCGGCGGGGGCGAGTAGTTCGGTCGCGAAGGCTTCAGCGACCTGATCGTCGCCGACATGGACGGAGGAGAGAAGATACGCCTGCCGTTCCGGGCGCAGGAGCGTCAGACCGAGTGCCTTCGCCTGACGGAACGCCTGATAGTGGCTGGCCGAATCCAGACCACCGACCGCGCCGGGGAGCCTCGGCGGATTGCTCAATGCCAGGCCACACCGATCATCCTGAACGGCAGCCAGGCCCTGCAGCCCGCCGGCCGGACCCAGCAAAGCCTTCGCCCCGACCCAGCGAGATATGTCGAACGGCGCTGTCGGCACCGTGCCCAGGGTCTGCCGTACAGTGCGTGCCAGCACATATCCGGCGTTCCAGGGCCTCCTGCGAGGGCCGTCCGGCGATGCTCCTCCCGGTACTGGCGCAATTTCGCTACGGAGGGAAACCAAGGACATCTCGGATTCCCCGGCCGCACTGCTGGCAGCTTCCGATGCCCGTTTTATCCATTCGGCGGCCAGGTTCAGCGCATCGGAATCCGAATTGTCCAGAAAATCTGATCTCAGGTCGTCCGGGATGGCCGGCACAATTTCCAGCAGGCTCGCTGCGGTCTCCTCGTCCACAGAATATGGATCAAGGCCCAGTCTCGCCGCTACTCGACAGAACTCCCGCTCGTCCTCGTCGGCGAACCAGGCCAGACGGGTGACCGCACCTTCGGGAACCAGGGTAAGGTTGGGCCAGGCCATGCCATCCCCGGCACCCCGCATGTTGTGCCAGCGGAGCCAGGGATGCCGAGCAAGGTTGGACCAGTCCCATGTTTCCGTCCTGGCGGCGGACGGGCGGACGTGCTCCTGCAGAAGCCACCAGTTCGTGGCGATCCACTCGGCCAGTGGATAAAGGCTGCCGTAGGCCGACCGGCCGAAGTCGCAGCCTTTCCGTTCGGCTTCGGTCACGCAGGTGTTGTCGATCCACAGCTCGTATCTCGCCCACGTCGCGGCCAGCTCGGGCGCCCGTATGCCGGGGGAATTCTGCCATTCGATGCGCAGGTCCAGTCGGGCGCTCACGGGAGCCAGCCTGGCGCCTCGTGCGGAAGAATCGGGTAGCCGTTGTACTCGCCGGACCCCGAGTTGCTCAGCCGTGCCTCGTAGACCTGGTCGCCTGCACGGACCCAGGCATAACGCGGAAAGTCACCTTCTACGTACTCGCTTGCATGGCTGGCCCGAAGGGAATTCTTCGGCACGGCGACGCGTCGCTTCGTAGCCGCCCCGGCCCGGCCGCTGTCAGATAGTTCTTGTGTTCAGGGCTGGGGGTGCAGGAGGCGCGTCCGACAAGATCGTTCAGCTGTTCCTGGCTGGCCGATGTCAGTCGTGTCACGTTACGTGGTCGGTGGCGGTGAGGATGCCGCATCTCCTTCACCTCCAACGTCATGCCCCTTCGGTCCGTCAGGCAAGTCGAGCGTACCGACGGTCATCGCTGCGAACGTGCCAACTCTGTGTTCTCGTAGTATCCGCTCACCGCGTTCGCTTGAATCCTGGACCGTTTCACCTGTTGCGGGCGCTGATCGACTGGCCATCCAGCGGGGCCGCGGCACACCGTTGGGGTGGGTGGGCTATGCCGGCGGGGGTCGCTACGGCAGAGTTGGGGGTATGTCCAGCCTCGCGGCTTCGCCGGTCGGGCGGCGGGAAGCGGTGGCCGCGGTCGCGGCCACGCTCGCGCCGTCCGTGGGTTGGTCGTGCCGGTCCACCGCGCTGGGGGCCGAGGCGCTGCTGTGTTTCGATCTGGACAGCGACGAGCACCGTCGGCGCCAGGCGGCCGGTCTCGGCGCCGTCGTCGACGTGGGTGTGCTGGAGCTGCTGCTGGGCCTGCCGCTGGGGCAGCCGGTCGGCCGCGGGGACCTCGGCAGGTGGGAACAGCGTGCCGTCGCCAAGGCGCCGCCGGGATGCCTGCGGATCGGCGAGGGGTCGGTGAGTCGGCTCGCTCGGCCGCCGGTGAGTGTCCGGCTGGCCGTGCTCTCAGCCCGGGACTGGCGGGTCGGTCTGCAGCGGGCCGGGCGCCTTGCGCCCTTCACCGCCCGGGCGATGGCGCTGCACCGGACCCCGCGCGACCTGCCCGCGGCCTGCGCGGAGGCCGACTTCTACGGGGTCGGCATGTTTCTCGTCCGCGACGGTTCACCCGCGCGGATGCTGGTCGCGCCGGAGCCCTACCGGGCCGCTCGCCTGTCGGCCCGGATCTGGTGGTTCGCCGAACAGGCCTACCGGGCGCACCTCGCCGACGTTCCTACCCACCCCGGGCGGGCTGCGGCAGCGGGGCGTGCGTGACGGGCAGGGTCGCGAACCGGGTGATGTCCTTCGGTGGCGTGAAGGCCTTCTTCTGCCGGAGCCGGCTGTTCTCGATCTCGTGGGCATCGCGTGCGGCCTGGCACATCCGCTTCCAGTACGCCTGACGTTCGCCGAGACCCGGTTCGCCGAAGAAGCCGGGTAGCAGCCGGTTCCACGTGGCGGCGTTGTGTCGGCTGGCGGCTGCCTGAATCTCGCCGTCAGAACCGTCGAACCGGGTGAGTGCTCTGCCGGCACACTCCAGGCAGTCGCAGGTGGGCGGCTGGCGGTTGGCGTACAACCTGGCGATCCTGCCGCCGCCGACGAAGCTCAGCAGCCGCGGTATCAGCACGGCCGGCTGGACCGCGCCCATCTGGCCGGTCCGCGCCTTCTCATCCGGCGGGACGAGATGCCGCATTCCGCTGGAGGCGCCGATCGCGGCGAAGGGAGCGCCGTGCGCGACACCATCGAACGCCGCGAAGTCCGTGCGCCACGGGGCGACGCCCGGCACGGCGGTGAGCAGCCGCCGCAGGTTCGCCTGCGCCGCGCGCAGGTCCAGTGGGTTGAACTGCCCGCCGAAGGCGAGTGCCACCGGATGGCGGATGGTCGCCAGAACCTCGGTGAAAAAGTCGAGGTGGGGCTCGACGAGCCAGCCGACAGCGGCCGGGATGACGACGATGATGGCGCGCCGATCCAGATCGGCGACCACGTCGACCACCGCGCGCAGCGCGGCGCGGTCCCCGACCCGCAGATAGCCGGTCGGAGTCAGCGCGACCGTCGCGCCGTAGGCCAGCTGGGCGTCGAGTTCCAGCCCCAGTCGCACGTCCAGGCTCAGGCCCGAGTCCGGGAAGAACAGCCCGTCGTCCTCGTTCTCGTACACGAACGGCGCTTCCGCGGTGGCGAAGCGGGCCGCGTATCTCCCGGGATCCACGACAAGCGGGCCGACGTAGCCCTCGGCCCGCACCGCCCTGGCCTTCCTGAGCGGATCGATTCGTCCACCGCAGACAGCGAGACCGCCGTACGTCGGATCCAGGCCGACCGGCGTTCGCAGGCCGTGGGCGTCGGCCAGCAGGAAGATCCGTTCACGGAGCAGGACCTCCGCCTGGGTTGCCGGCGGACGTGGAGCGGAAACGGGCCGGAGCAGAGCCTCGCCATGCATGCGTGACCTCGCGGACGGGAGCAGGGACCGACGGTGGCAGCGAGCGACGAAGAAGCGCGTGAGACACCTCGGCAACACCGACCAGCTCGACGATGCGTGGCACGGCGTCACTGACAGGCCGGATCGCACATCCACGCGGCTGGCCTTCAGCTCAGATGGCGACCGTTATCTCGCTCACGGTAGCTCAACGCGGGCATTCCGACCATGCGCACACCAACTCGCGCTGCCGGTGGTGGCCAGTCCGATCGCGATCGGGCCCGTCCTCGCGGACGAGGACGTGGTGCGCGGCTGAGCGAACAGATCATGCGCCCGCCAACGGCCGGCGGTAATCTCGCGGCGCGACGGACGATGCGCACGCGCACCGGTACGGGGATATCCATCGCTCGCAGGCCGTGACCGCACGCCGGCGCGGCGGACGGAGGCGCCAGTGACGACGGTCGACGGCGGCGAAAGCCCGAACGGTCACCCGGGTGGGAACGGGCTCGGCGCGGGCCGGGAACTCACGGCGGCTGACGTGCAGGCCATCATCGGGGTGCAGAACGCCTATGCCGTGGCCATCGACCAGCGGGACTGGCCGGCCCTGCGGGCCTGCTTCGCTCCGGACGGGGGGGGGGGGGGGGGGGCGCCCCCCCCCCCCCCCCGCCCCCGCGGGGGGGGTGGGGGGGGGGCCGCGCCGCCCCCCCCCCCCCCCCCCC